>JAUYDS010000098.1 GCA_030691735.1 Candidatus Aminicenantota bacterium | reverse complement strand
TCGCGGAGATACGTGCACATGGTCTCGGGCCAATGGACCCAGGGCGTATGGACGAACTCGAAGGTCCGGTCGCCCAGGGAGAGCGTCTGGCCGTCGTCGACGGTGAGGATCCTGTCTCCGGACAAGCCGAGGTGGTCCATGAGGATTCCCTTGGCCTTGGGCGAGCAGACGACCTTGGCCTGGGGATATTTGGCCAGAATCTCCGGGATCAGGCCCGAATGGTCCTGCTCGCCGTGATGAGCGATCAGGTAATCGATGGAGGCGACCTCCCGGAGATTCTCGAAAAGGATATCGCGTTTCGAGGGGTCGACCGTATCGAGCAGCGCCGTCTTTTCGCTCCCCCGGACGAGATAGGAGTTATAGCTCGTCCCGTCCGGGAGCGGGATCAATCCGTCAAAAAGCCGGCGGTCCCAGTCGACGGCCCCGACCGCGTATATGTGGTCCTTGATCATTCGTGGTCTCATTGGTTTTTCCTTTCGTCGGTCCGCGGAAAAAGTTTACAAAATACTATATGGGAACGGGGCGATTTTTTCAAGTCAGCGGACGGTCAGGCGGCCGATCAGCGCCTTGTGCCGGGGGAAGCGGGCCAGGAGGTCCGCGCGCCGGCCGAATTCGAGGTCGGCGAAATCGAAGCCGGGAGCGACCGTGCACCCGCAGAGCGCGAACGACCGGGGCCGCCACAGCTCCGCCCCGAACAGGACGCCGCGGGGAAGGACGGTTTGCAGGACCTCACCGGCGTCAGGATCGCGGCCCAGTCGGAGCCGACGATAGGCTCCGCTTTCATCGAACAGGTGAAATTGGAGAGGACCGCCCTCATAGAAATGCCAGACCTCGTCGGACCGGAGACGATGGAAGTGCGAGACCTGGCCGGCCCGCAGGAGAAAGGTGATCGACGTCGAGAAGGCTCTGGGTCCGCCATATCGGGAGGGAAGCGCTTCGGCGGGGATCGACGGCGGCCGGGGCCCCGGGCTTTGCCCGGGGGTCCACTTCCGCCGTACTCGCCCGTGGATACAAGCCACGGGCGAGTGGCGAGCCGAAGGCTCGTCCCTTGACTCCCCCGCCCGATAGGTCTCGCGAAAATACCCTCCCTCGGGGTGTTCGATGAGCTCGAGGGTTTTAATCCAGTAAGCGGCGTTTTTCATGGTCACATCCAGACAAAAACTATTCTCTAAAACGGGGACACGTACCGAATTAAAAAATTCGGAACATGTCCCTCTCTATCTTAGTTTGCCCCGGCTCAACGAGGCGAAAACCCCTCCCAGACAGAGCGCCGCGAAAAACCAAAAAGCGGTCCTGACCGCGGTCAGGAACTGCGGAAAGACGTCCGGCGTGATCCGGGACGCCCCGAGGAAAAGGGAGAAGATGAGCATGGCCGTTCCCATGCTCAGCATCTGACCGGTCATCCGCATCGTCCCCAGCGTGGCCGAAGCGACGCCGTAATAACGTCTCTCGACGGAGCTCATCACGGCGTTGGTGTTCGGCGAAGAAAAAAGGGCGAAGCCGAAGCCGAGGACGACGAGGGCCGCGCCGACGAATCCGAGACCGGTCGCCGGGCCGAGGAACGACAGCAACAGAAGCCCCAGGACCGAAACGGCCATTCCGGCCGAAGCCAGGAGACGAGGCTCGATCCGGTCCGAGAGCCTTCCGGTCAAGGGCGAGAAGACCGCCATCATGACGGGTTGGGCGATGAGGATCAGGCCGGCCTTCTGCGGGCTCAGGCCTTTGAGGTATTGCAGATAAAGACTGACTAAAAAACCCACGGCAAAGGTCGCGCAGTAATTGATCAGAGCGGCCAGATTGGAGAAAGCGAAAACGGAGTTCTGCCGGAAAAGGTTCATGTTGAGGACGGGATTCGACGTCCGCGTTTCCAACCGGACAAAAAACACGGCGCCGATCAGGCCGGCGAGGATCAAGATCCCGCCGATGGGCTTCGGGAGCCGGGACAGGCCGAGCATGATGGCGATGAGGGTCGATCCGAGGAGCAGGGAGCCCGCGGCGTCGAATTTTTCTCCGCGCGCTTCGGCCCATTCCTCCCGGAGATAGGCAAGCACCAGTCCAAAAACGACGAGGCCCAAAGCGCCGTTGACCCAGAAGATGCTTCGCCAGCCCAGGTTCTGGGTCAAAACCCCGCCCAACACGGGGCCCAACGACAGGCCGAGGTAGGTGGACGAGACATTGATGCCGAGCACCTTGCCGCGCTCGCTCACCGGATAGGCCGAGGTGAGCATGGCCATGCCGGTGCTGAAGATCATCGCCCCGCCGATCCCCTGGAGGACACGTGACGCCAGAAGAAGGCCCGGCGACGGTGCGAGAGCGGATAAGACCGAGGTTAGGGCATAGGCCAGGCTTCCCCAAGCGAAGATCTTTTTGCGGCCGTGAATGTCGGCGAACTTGCCGAAGGGAACAAGGAAGACCGCCGCCGCGAGGATGAACGACGTCGCCACCCAGCCGAGGAGGACGGCGTTCATCGCGAATTCCCGGCCGATCGAAGGCAGAGCCACGTTGAGGGCCGACGACATGAAGGGCGTCAGGAACGACGCGGCGGTCGAAACGATGAGGACGATGGTCCGATGCGGGACGGGAATCTCGCGTCTTATGTCTTCAGCCTGCCTCATGTCAAAGCTCGAATTTTAGAATGAAGTTCCGGTCACCGAGATATGGCCATCAAGTGTAACGCAGAATGTCCCTTTTTTTCAATCAGACCGGGAAATTCAGACCCGGGCGGTCACCTTCAGGTCGCGGTCGGGATAGGCCAAAAGCGCTTCACCGGGAGCGGCCGCAAGGATTTTACCGTCGGTTCGAAATTTCGCCGGCCCCCCCTTCTCCGTCCTTCCGATGACCAGATCAAGCCGTCCTTTTCGGAAAGGAAAAGAAGCCCGGATCCGGTTTAAGCCCGGCAGAAGTCTCGGCCGCAGGCGCAAGCCGCCTTCCTGAGGCTGCACACCGAGGATGTGATGGACGAAAAGAATGACCATTTCCGCCCAATTCCAGGGAACGATCCCGACCTGGGGGAACGGCGGCGCCAGCCTCTTTCCGTAAAACTCGAGCCACGTGCCGGCGCCGGCGCCGGGAACGGTGGCCAGCCAGTTCAAGATCCGCCAGACATTGTCATATCGGCCCATTTCGACACAAGCCCGAGCTACGAACAGGGATGGGAACGGCCAGGCCCCGGGTGAATCGGGCTCCGAACTGGCATGATATCGGCCGTAACCTCCGCCCTGCCAGGCCTGGTTCCAAAGCGTTTCGAGAGAGGCCAGCGTCAGGCGGCAGAGCGGGGATTCCGGCGGAACAAATCCGAGAGCGATGGGCAGCGCCGTGGACGTGTCGGGATTGAGAAAATGATCGCCCGGCTTCGCCAAGGGCGCTCCCGCCGGCAGGCCTGAATCGGGCCGGGCCGTGATGGTCTCCTGAACGGAGCCGTCCGCCCTTCGCCGTTTGACGAATCCCCGGTCATCGGCCATCCGGAACACAGAGTCTTCAAGCATCGCCGTCTTGATCCGGAGCGCTTCGGAGTCCCAGCGGACGGCGTTCTCCTTGCAGCCTAACGTGCGGCCTAGAACGGCCGCCGCGCTCAGGCCGAACGACGTATAGAGCTGGTGAACGAGCTCGATCCCCGGCTCGATCCCATGGGCCCGGTGCCTTTCCCAGAACTCCCGCCGGTTGGCCAGAAGGCCGCTCGGGCGATGGCGGAACATCGCCTTGAGAGGGAATTCCGCGGCGGCGACGATCTTGTCCCAATATTTACGGGCGCGGCCGACATCGCCCGTCCAGAGGACGTAGTCCTTGAACGTATAAAGCAGAAATCCGTTCTGGTCGAGCTCGACCTCTTCGGGATCGCGCGTCTCGCTCGAATCGATGGTATCGCCCTCGGGGGTCACGAATCGATCGAACAAACGCTCGAACATCGTCCCGGCCAAGCCCCGCTCTCCGATCATGGTCAAAGCCAGGGCGATCACGGCCTGGTCCCTCAACCATTCGCGGTTATACTGCCAGATGCCTCCGTCCAGACGTCCGGTCCGCGAGATCACGGCGGGGAGCTGGAACTTCGAAGCCCGGAAATAATGGTCGAGCAAGGGATGGCCGAAATCGATCCGGGACAAGGATGTCAGGGAGGCGATCGTTTCGGGTTCGACAGCCGACCGGCGCGTCCACTCGATCCGGACCTTATCATTCGCGGCGTCAAGGACATAGCGGAGGAAAAGTCTTTTCTCGTCGCCGGGACCCAGCGAAACACTTTTTTCCAGGGATGATCCCGGCACGCCCGTCTTGATCTCGAACGTCGCCGGCCGGCGCCGCCGGTTCTTGAGCCGGACTTCGCGATGAATGACCGGACCCGACCTGGAGGGGCAGGAGAATATTTCCTCGACCTTCAGAGCCGCGTTTCCCCAACGGACGCGGATCGCGGGGATTTGATGGTCCGGCGACCAGGAAGCCTCGAAACGTCCCGGCACGGGCGTGAGGACTCCGGATCCCGAGGCGATATGGAGCATCGTCGGCGCCAGGCCGGCTTCGCCGTTCATCGTCAGGGCGTCCCGCTTTTTCCGGAGACGCTCCGGGTCCATGATGAGAAGCCCCACGGGGGTCCCCTCGCCGGCCGGGGCCGCCTGGACCGCGGCCTGGATCAGTCCGTTGCCGATGAAGAAATAATCGACGTTCTTGAGCTCCGTGCGAACGTCGGGATGGCCGTCGTTGGGGTCGTCATGATAAACGTGTTCCTTGACGTCGATCATCGAATGAAGATGAGCATGACCGCCATGAAGAGGACTGTCGTTAAAAATCCGACCAGGACGGCCCGCCCCCATTTGAGCTTCTGGCTGACGCCGACCGCGATCATGATCAGAACCAGCATCCAGACCACAGCCACGATCTGGGAGGAGAAGGCGAAGATCTGGAGGAATCCGGGCTGCTCAAGGAGCTCCATGAATTCTTCTTGCTTCATCCCTAAAAGGAGCAAAACGGCGAAGACGGTCTCCGGGATCCAGGTCACGAACATGGGGACCGTCATGGCGAAGCCGAGCGCCGCCAACGTGTCCTCGAAGGTCCCGTCGCCCCGGCCCCAACGGCTCAAGAGCCGGGCGAATCCCGCCGCCAGGATCCAACCCGCCGCGACCACGGGAAGAGCGAAGAATATTTCGAAGAAATAATAGTTCTCGGAGGAAATGGAGATGACGGCCGGCGCCGTGATCAGGGCGCCGCCGGCGGTCAGAAGGGCCACGGTGACGGTATAAAGGACTCCCATCAGCAGGATCGCCTTGAAGCCCTTAGAGATCTTTTTCGGATCGGACCGGAGCGTCTGGAACGTCCGGACCGGTGAAGTGATCGTCCCTCCGAGATATCGCCACAGACTTTTCATCGACGCCTTCTTGGCCTCGGCTCAGGTCACGAACAGGTCCTTGCTCGAAAAATTCGGGTCGCTGGTCAAATTGAGGCCCAGCCGTTTGAGCCCGGCCTCGTCGCCCGGCGTCGGCATGTGGGTCATATGAACCTCGCAATCGCGGAGGTCCTTGAGCTTCTCCAGAGCGAGCTCGGCCGTCGGGTTCTGGGAGGCGTTGAGGCTCAGGCTGATCAGCACTTCTTCGACGTCCATGCTGGCGGCCTTGGCTCCCAGGATGTCCTTTTTGAGATGGCCGATCGCCTCGATCGTCGAGGAGGAGAGAAGCGGGATCTTGTCGGGGATCTCGGCCAGCCTCTTGATCGCGTTGAGGATCAGACTCGAACCGGCGTGCATAAGCGGCGAGTTCTCGCCGGTGACGATCGATCCGTCCCGGAGCTGGATGGCGGCGCCGCAGAAAATCCCTTTATAACCTTTACCCCGGACCCGGGCTTCTTCAGCCGCCTCCCGCGCCGGTTCGACGACCTGCCTGTATTCCGGGCCGACCTTCATCTCGCGCATGAGAAGCTCCGCCCGTTCGACGGTGTTTCGGTCCACGAATCCCATGGCGTATTCACAGTGATAACGAAAGTACCGCCGGACAAGCTCCTGGAGGGCCGCTTCGCGGACGACGGCGTCCATGGTGATGCCGAAACCGGCTCGGTTGACGCCCATGTCCGTCGGCGATTTGTACATAGATTCCGCACCCGTGATCTTTTCCAGGATCCGACGGAGCACGGGGAAGATCTCGACGTCGCGGTTGTAATTGATGGCGACCGTCCCGTACGCTTCGAGGTGGAAGGGATCGACCAGGTTGAAGTCCTGGATATCGGCCGTGGCCGCTTCATAGGCCACGTTGACCGGATGTTTGAGAGGGAGGTTCCAGATGGGAAAGGTCTCGAACTTGGCGTAGCCCGAACGATGTCCGCGCCGGTAGTCGTGATAGAGCTGGGACAGACACGTGGCCAGCTTGCCGCTGCCCGGACCCGGGCCGGTCACGACGACGAGGGGTTTCTCCGTCTCGATGTATTCGTTGGCGCCGTAGCCCATGTCACTGACGATGAGATCCACGTCCGTCGGATAGCCTTTGGTGTAGCTGTGGGTGTAAACCTTGATCCCGCGGCGCTCGAGCTTGTTCTTGAAAACCCGGGCCGAGGGCTGGTTGTCGAACCGGGTGATGACGACGCCGCGCACCCCGATGCCCCAATCCGACAAGTCGTCGATGAGCTTGAGCGCGTCGACGTCGTAAGTGATGCCGAAATCCGCCCGGACCTTCTTGCGTTCGATGTCGCCGGCGTAGATGCAGAGCAGGATATCGGCCTTGTCCTTGAGCAGCTGGAGCAGCCGCATCTTGACATTGGGGTCGAAGCCGGGCAAAACGCGCGACGCGTGGAAGTCGAAGAGGATCTTTCCCCCGAATTCCAGGTAAAGCTTGCCGTCCGAATTGCCGACCCGTTCGAGGATCGCCGCCGTCTGCTCTCTCAGGTATTTCTCGTTGTCGAAGCCGATTCTCATCGTCACGCGGGTCTCCCCTTCAGAGCCTTGAGCGGAATCCGCTCAGGCCGATCCTTGTCTCAGGGTCGCGACCCTTTATACCGCATGACGAAATCGGAGTCAATCGGTGGCGGGGCGAAAACGGACCAGCTTAAAATCCTCGAACAGCCCGTATTCGACGACGCTGTATTTCGAGCCGGGAGGATAGCCCCCTTTCGCGCCCTGCTGGAACGATCCCGGCCAGGCCCGGCCCAGGGCGGGGTCGTTGTGGAACGGGCCGAGGGTGTTCTTGAGCGTGCCGCAAACGGCGACTTTGACCTCGTTGGCTCCGGGCGTGATGAAGCCCGTGACGTCGATCCGGAACGGCGCGAAGGCGATGAACCCGGCCGATTTTCCGTTGACGATAACCTCGGCCACGGCTCCTTTCCACGATTTGAGTTCGACGAAGATCCGGGTTCGTTCGATGTCCTCGATCCCGAGGTCATAGGTCTTTTTGTAGGTCACCGTGCCGGAATAGAGGGGCAGGCCTTGACCATTCCAAGGCCCCAGGCTCAACGCTGCCGCTGGAATGATCCTGAAGCCCTTCACCGCGCTCTCGATCCCGAACTCGCCCAGAATATAGATCGGCTCGAGCTCGGTATGGATGGTGAACGGTTCGGCTTTGAGCGTGATCCGGTTCTCTCCCGGCTTGACGAAAGGACCGATCTCGTAGACGCCGAAGGCGCGGTCCAGCCACCACTGGTCCTTGAGAGGCTCGATCTTGCGATCGTTGATGGAAACCCGATAAAGGTGGGGCCGCTCGACCACCGCCCGGAGCGAGGCCGTCGGAACCCCTCCGCCGAGCAAAAACCGGAAGGTCGCTTCGAAACCGGAATCCGGCCGAAATTTATCCTTATCCAGGATGTTGGTCTTGTATTGGACCGCGCTGTCCCAGGGGTTCCGATCGAGGCCATGATGCCGGAACGTCTTGAGCTGGGCCTCGTAAAAATAGAGGTTCTTTTCCGTCTTTCCTCCCAAGGTCAAGTCACAGTAGTCGAGCGTCAGGACGTTCGGAGAATCCCTTTGGACGCTCGGGGGCTTGGGGGGACTGAGTTCCTCTTCATGGACGACCGGCTGATCCGTCGGTTCGATCTTGTCGGGCCGCAAGCCGAGGAGGAGGCTGCCGCCCGGCGGGAGGTCATAATCCAGGTTCAACCGGCCGCCGATGATCTTGAAGGGATAGGACTTGACCTGACCCGTGAAGGGGTCCCATTCTTCACAGAATACCGAGGGAGCGGTCAATGTCCCCCGAGACGCCTTTTGTCCGCTCGTGTTGACCAGAAAGAGGAGCTCCCCTCCCTGGAGAGTCCGGCGATGATGGAAAAGAAGGTCCGGCCCGCTCTTGTCCGTGTTCTTCTTTTGAAAGACGAGGACGAACGGCGAAATCCTGGCGATGTCGTCGATCCATGAGCTTGGGCTCGCCTGAGCCCAAGTCTTCGTATGCGCGGCCGCGAGCTTCGCTACCCGCTCGTTCGATTTTCCGTCGACGAAGGCGGGACATGCGGAGCCGGAGAGGACCTTCCCCCCCTTCGAGGCATATTCGCTCAGAAGAACGAGGGTCTGCCCTTCCACGTTATCCATCCCCGGCGGCAGGACGACGAGGTCATAGGAGCGCTTGCCGAGGATCATTTTTCCCGCCTCGACCTTCCCCGACTTCTTGAGGGTGAACTCGCTGCCGAGATCATATTCGATCTGATTCTCTTCGAGCCCGTTGACGAAATCCTGAAATTCCCGTCCGATGGCCTTCATCTTGTCCGTCTCGCCGCGGGGCGAATGGACCATCCAAGCGGTCGTCGTCGGTTCGAGGACGAGGATCCGGTTCTCCTGCTCACCCAATGACAGGGCGACAGAGAGGCGGCCGAAATAATCGGCCAGGACCTTGTACGCCGGCCACCAGGGCTCGTGATAGGAGAAGGACTGGGGATGATCGCGCTTGCGGGCTCCCATGATCGTCACATAGGACAGGTGCTGGTTGATGAAGTTGACCCCCAGGGCGTATTCCCAATCGGCGATCCGTTTCTGGTCGAAGAAGGTCAGGTCCCATCCGGCGGCCCCGAAGGTTTCGGACATGGTCCGCATCGTCCCGGACTGGTTGGCCGCGCTGCGGATTTCCTTCACCGACCGGGCGTTACCGAATTGAGCGTGGGTGTCCGTTTGGAAATCGTTCATGAGGATGTCGATGCCGGGCATGTCGGCATAGGCGGCGAAGGCCATGTTGTCCGGATTGACCACCGGCCGCGGCCACTCATGCTCCCAATAATGTCCGGTGAAAACCAGGTTGTTCCGCGCCGCAACCTCATGATACGGTTCAGCCCATCCCTCGATGAACAGCTCAAGGAGGGTCGCGTAGAAATCGTGCCGGACGCGGGTCCAGTCGCCGACCTCGTCGAAGAGCGCGGGCAGTTGGGGCTTGAGGTCGTACCCCCGTTGGGCCCTGAATTTCTCGAAAAGCGCCGGCGTATAGTTGACGACGGTCATGTTCGGGCCGCCGGCCGGATTGATCTCGGCTTCGTCCTGGAAAACGCCGGGGACCGTGCCGCCGAAATCGGCGCCCGCGGCGCGCTTATAAGCGTTGAGCGTCACGTCCAGGAATTTCTCGGTGACGTCGCGGCGCATGAGATCGACATAGGTGAATCCGCCGTACCAGGGATTCGGTTTTTGCCGGTTCAGGTCGAAGATATAGAATTCGCCGTAGCCCAGCTCTTTACCCTTGGTGCGCGCCTCCGAGGTGACGTCCTCGAAGCCGGACGCCGTTCTTTTCAGGACGACCAGCGGTTCGCTCTCGAATGCGGCCGGAAGCGTTTCGGCCTTGACCAGACGCAGGCCGGTCCGCGTCGCGTCCGGCATCTGCGCCGGAACGTGGCCGCCGCCGAATCCGGAGGGATAGGAATTCTCATCATAGATCCAGATCTTCATATCGAGCTTCTTGCCCATCTTCACGGCGTGCCGGAAAAGGGACAGCCACTCCTCGGACAGATAGGGCGTGATGAGGCCGGGCCGGGGATGGACGAAGACGCCGCCGATCCCGTGCGCTTTGAAGTCGGCCAGCTGGTCCTCGATCTGACGCTCGGTGATGCGGTCGTTCCAGACCCAGAGAGGGGCGCTGCGGAACGAGGAAGGCGGGTCCTGGAACGTCTTGAGGACGGAGGCGTAGGAATCCGCCGGGACCATCTCCTGGGTTCGTTGACAACCGATCATCGCCGTCATGGCCATGATCACGACAAGCGCGAGACAAGTCCTAAGTCGCATGATGATTCTCTCCCCTTCTTCTAAGATGACCGAAACGCTTTGTTGTTAATCAAGGGGGGAGCTATCAGCGCTTCTGACGCCCAAAACGCTCCCAATCTCTAAATTATTCATCTTATTCCCCCTGCCCCCCTTATTAATAAGGGGGGATTTGTCAGCGTTTTGGGAAAGGAACGGAGAGGGCGGGATTCGAACCCGCGGTCCCGGTTTGAGCCGAGACAAGCGCTTAGCAGGCGCTCCTGATCAACCACTCCAGCACCTCTCCGCATCAGCCTGGAAGGCGGCGCTATTCTAACATTTCTAGAGCATTAATCAAAGGCGTAAGGCAGGGAGAAAAAACGGCGGCCCAGGAATTGGAAGGTGTTGAAAAGGAGTCTTCGCCTCAGCGAAAGACGTGGGAGATCTTAATGTTTTCGCTGGGCTTGAGATCTATGGTCTGAGTATAGACCGGAAAGGGCGATTTTTTGATCTCGATCTTATGGCGCCCCGGCGTGACCTGGACGAACTCCATGGGCGGCGATGAACCCATCATTTTCCCGTCCACATAGACCTCGCCGGAGGGCTTGATGTCGAGAAGAATGAAGGCCGAAGCGTTTGCGGCGACGACCTGGGTCAACGGTTTGGAAACGGTCTGATCTTTATCGGCCGGAAGGGGCGGAGGCTCGCCGCTCTTGATCGGCCCTGGCCTAAATCCGGCCCTGTTGAATCCGGACCCGAGCTGCGTTATATTTAAGGAACGGAATTCCTTGAAGGAGATAACGCCGGTGAAAAAAACAAGAACGCTCATCGTCCTAAGCCTGTGTCTGGCCCTGATCCTGGCCGGCTGGACATCCTGTTCCAAAACCAAGGACGTCCGGCTGAAGAACTCCTCTCGGGAGGACCGGAACGGCTGGATTTACGTTCATCTGGAAGGGTCGCCGAGAGAGATCGGCTTCCAACACGGCTGGCACCTCGCTCCGGAGATCGATGACGCCCTGCGGATGTTTTCTTTTTATCTGGCGAGTTCGACGAAAAAGAACTGGGCTTTTTACCGCGAAGCGGCCCAACGCCTGTTCTGGCCGAAGCTCGAACAGGAATACAAGGACGAGATCGAAGGAATCGCCGAAGGCCTGAAGGCGCGCCTTCCGGACAGGGAATTCGACGGGATCGACATCACGGTCGTCAACGGCTGGATCGAGCTGGCTCAATACTATGTCCCCTATCTGGCCGAAAAGCTGAAGGCCGGCGCCGGCGAAGACAAAGCCCCCGGCTACTGCAGCGCCTTCATCGCCACCGGAAGCTACACCGACGACGGGAAGATCGTCATGGGCCATAATTCCTGGGTGGAATACGTCGTCGGCGAGCGCTGGAACATCATTTTGGACATCGTTCCGGCGCAGGGGAACCGGATCCTGATGGACGCCATGCCCGGCTATATCCACAGCGGCGACGATTTCGTCATCAACGGCGCCGGGATCCTCTACACCGAAACGACGATCTCCCAGTTCAAGGGATTCAAAGAGGACGGCGTCCCGGAATTCGCCCGGGCCCGCAAGGCCGCCCAGTACGCCGCCTCCATCGACGACTTCATCCGGATCATGTCGGCCGACAACAACGGCGGCTACGCCAACGATTGGCTCGTCGGCGATCTGAAGACGAACGAGATCGCCCGGCTCGAGCTCGGCCTGAAGAACCGGCCCGTCTGGCGGACTAAGGACGGCTATTTTATCGGCTCGAACTTCCCCCTCGACGAGAAATTGATCGCCGAAGAAACGACGTTCGATCCCCGGAACACCTCTCAGTCGGTGCTCGTCCGC
>JAUYDS010000090.1 GCA_030691735.1 Candidatus Aminicenantota bacterium | reverse complement strand
GAAATCCTAAAGGAGTCGAACGATGTCCTTGCGCTATATATCCAATGTCGTCACCCTCGAATATGATCCGGATAAATGCCGCGGCTGCGGCGTTTGCGTCGACGTCTGCCCCCACGCCATCTTCGTCATGGACGACAAGGGAGAAAAGGCCGTTCTCACCGACCGCGACCTTTGCATGGAATGCGGCGCCTGCATGCTCAACTGTCCCTTCGACGCCATCCGGGTCCGCCCCGGCGTCGGCTGCGCCTGGGCTATCATGGCGAGCACGTTCCGCGGCAAGAGCGCGCCCAGCTGCGAATAATCTCACCTAAAAAAAGAGGCGGTTCCCTTTTTCGAGAAAATAGAACCTTCCTCTTTTTCTTCATACGCAGCGCTCGATTGATTTTTCGGCGTCTGTTATAATCATTATAAGAAATGTGATATGGCCATGATTCAGCGCGTACGCGTTTTCAAAAACTTCAAAGAAGCGGAAAAAGCCGAGATCCAAGACGGCATCTCGCTGACGCCCAATCAAAGGCTCAAGATCGTCCACTCTCTGCGCATTCGCATTTTCGGACGAAGAACGGTCGATATTCGGAGTCATCATAAAAAGACATGACCTCCGTTCCCTTCTCCAAGGACGCAAAAAAATTCATTCGCCTTCGCCGTGATCGGGCTCGAGGCTCTGATTAAAAATAAGAAAGCAGTTGGGCGTTTGAAGGACCTCGACGACCTGGGCCATCTTGCCGCAGCGGCGGAACGACAAAAGACCGAGAAACGCCGGCGGTGACAAGGGCATCCGCATCGACGGCGCTGATCGCCGAAATCAAGCAAAGGTTTCAGAACTCCGCTTCGAGCGCGGATTCGAGCAGAGATCCGGCCGCAATCAGACGCAAATATATCCAGCCAGCCAACGCTTTTGGCTTGAAAACTCATACGTAACATTTGACTTTTCAACCCTAATGTGTGATATTATCTTCGGAAGTAGCGATGGATCCGCTATTTTTGCCTCGAACCGGGGATCGGGAAAAAGTCGAAAAACCCCTGAAAATATTCCGTGTCGTCGGGCTCATCGGCGTCCGTCAGTGCGGCAAGACGACGCTGGCCAAGTCGTTTCCGTCGAGCCTTTACTTCGACCTCGAGAACCCCCGCGATCTGGTCCGTTTTGACAATCCCCGAATCGCTTTGGATGAGGCCGAGGGATTGATCATCATCGATGAGATTCAACGCCGTCCGGAGATTTTCCCGTTGCTCCGGCATCTTGTCGACAACAAGCCCAAGTAAAAATACATGGTTTTAGGCAGCGCTTCCATGAACTTGATCCGGCAGAGTTCGGAATCCCTCGCCGGCCGGATCGGTTATCATCATCTCGGCGGTTTGGCGCCTTGGGATGTCGGAGCCAAGAGCTGGAAAGCCCTCTGGCTTAGAGGAGAGCTGCCGCCTGCTTTCCTGGCGGCCGACGATGAGGCGAGTTTTTTGTGGAAATTTAATTAGGGTCTGCTGAAAAAGGCGATAACTCTTTGTATTGAACAATAATAAGCATTGACAATGTGTAGCCAACGGGATACACTTTGATATGATGGAAATCCGGAAGACAGAGGTCTTTGCCAAATGGATCGATGGTTTGCGCGACATCCAGGGACGGTCTCGCATTCTGGTGCGGATCGAACGCTTGGTTGCCGGCAATCCGGGAGATGTTAAGCCCGTGGGCGAAGGTGTTTCAGAGTTGCGGATCGACCGTGGACCGGGCTATCGGTTGTATTACACAATTCGCGGGCGTGAGGTGATAATTCTATTGGCCGGCGGTGACAAGCGTACCCAAGCCAGGGATATCAAAACTGCCTTACGCCTTGCCCGAAATTTGTAGGAGCATTCATGACCAAAACCAATACTACTCGCTACGATGTCGCCGAACACCTTCGCACCCCGGAAGAAATGGCTGCTTATCTGGAAGCCAGCCTTGAGGAGGCAAACGGAGATGCTGCTTTCATAGCCAAGGTTCTGGGCGACATTGCCCGCGCCAAGGGCATGTCTCAGGTGGCACGTGATGCCGGCCTTTCCCGCGAAAGTCTCTATAAAGCACTTTCCGGAGAACGAAGCCCCAGCTTCGACACAATTCTTAAAGTCGTAGGAGCACTAGGTTTGAAATTACATGCTCAAGCGGTTCTTGTGTCTGTCTCACCGGCCCAACATGGCGCTCCAACCGACGCTCATACCTCGCGTGGCTGATCTCCCCCGTTAAGCAATTGCAATTATAGGGTTTTCCTTTTTCCGCGGCGTAGTGAATGGCCGCTCTGTGTGCAGCCAAGAAGAGGTTCTTTGGGCGAAAAACCCTCCCGCGCCAGCTGAAAGATCACAGACTCCCGCTCTCCTTGATTATGTGATGATCATCAATAGTCCGCGCTCTCCTCGGCGGCCATCAAGGGGACTTCGGCAAAAACATGAAACGGCGGGATGTCCGCTACACCGATCATTCGATGTTGGATCTTCTCCGCCAGGGGGTTTCCCAGATCGCGGCCGGCCATAGGGATCAAAAAGCTTGGCCGATGCTAAGATAAAAAACGCCGCGTTTCTCGCCCGGGCGGGGCTGGCGGTTGATTCCATAATCCGCACGGACAAGTCCGATCGGGCTCCTCACCCTGAGCCCGAGCCCGACCCCGTGCCGGACTTCCCCGACCCGCACATCGCGCAGAGTCGAATAGACGTTGCCCGCGTCGTAGAAGATCACGCCCGATACGGGGCCGAGGATGGGGAACCTCAACTCCTGATTGATGACGAAGACGACCGCCCCGCCGGCCGGCGCGCCCAACAGCGGATCGATCGGGCCGACCCCGTCCTGCTTGAAGCCGCGGACCGAATTGCCGCCCCCGGCGAAGAACCTTTTCGCCGCCACGAGCTCGCGTCCGAACGCGTCGGCCGCTCCGACCCTCGCCGCCGCCGCCCAAACCAGGCCCGGGCCGAAGCGAAGGTAAGTCTGGAACTGGCCGAAGACGCTGACGTACGGCAGTTCGGTCGCCAGGAACTTAGGGGACCAGGTCAAGGCCAAGGACAGGAACGATCCCCTCTTCGGGTCGAGAAGGTCGTCCCGCGTGTCGCGCACCATAACTCCCCCGATCTCCGAGACGAAGACCGATTCTTCGATGGGCGAGGGCCCGGCCGCCCTGGGATCGAAAATGTGGATCTTGTTCATCCGGTAGAGGGGAGAGAGATCGAACTTCGACGGAAGCTTGATCCGGCTTTGGAGCGTTAAGCCCGTCTCGTCGGCGGTGAAAAGCTCGCGGACATCCCGCTTCGTGTAGACCGTCGACAGCAGGTTGAGGTGCAGGCCGAAAAGGTAGCTCGACTCGAGCGAGAACCGCAGGTCGCTCTGCCTGGCGTTTCGCCGGAAATAGAACAGCCCGGTCCGCCCCTCCCCAAAGAGAGAGCGGAAGTCGAGCTCGCCGAACCCTTCGAACTTCTCCTCGGAGTTGTACCGCAGGCCGTAGGCCAGCGTAAGCGGAGGCATCTCCCGGACCTCGATCCGGACCTTTTCGAGAACCTGGCCCGCGGCCGCCGGCTTGTTTTCGGACTCGCCTTCTCCCCTTCCCTTAGGCTCCCTCCCCGCCTCGCCTTCCGGCTCGCTCTCGATGTTGACGCTCCGGAAGATTCTCGTATCGTAGATCTGTTTCTGGCCGATCCCGAGCCCTTCCGACGTCAGAGGCTGTCCCTCCTTGAACCCGGAAGCCATGCGGATGAAATCCTCCCCTGTTCGTGTTTCGCCCGAAACCTCGATCGACGAGATCGTGTGCCGGCTCCCTTCTTTGATTTTATAGACGATGGCGACACCGACACTCCCGCCTCCGTCAATCCTCCCGACGTCTCTTACAACTTCGCTCCCACCCCCTTCCTTTTCCGCCTTGGCCAGAGAAACCGCGATCTCAACGTCCTGGTATCCCTTTCCAGTGTACAGGTTGAGGAGCGCGGTCCTGTCCTCGGCGAGCTTCGCCGGATCATAAGGCTTTCCCTCGTCGAGCACCAGCGTCCCGCGCAGCTTTTTCTCCGTAAAAAGGCTGTTCCCGTCGAACCCTATACTCCGGACCACACTCTTCGGGCCTTCCACGACGCTGAGCACGATGTCGATCGTGCGCCGCTCCGTGTCCACTTCGAGCCGCCTCACTTCGATGACGGCCTTCGTGTAGCCGCGCTCCTCGTACGCTCTCTTGACGGACCGGAGCGCCAGCCTCGGCGTGTTGACGATGTTCCAATAGCCCCGGCTTCCGGCCGACGGGAAATCGGAGGCCGCCTTCAAGATGACGGAATCCTCGACCGCCGCGGAGCCTTCCACCTTGACCTCCCGCACGCTGTATCGTCCGTTCTTCGCTACGCTGATCGCGTAGGTCGTCGTCCCGCCGCCCCGGACCGCTTCGGCCTTGACCTCGGCCCGGTAATAGCGTGTCCGCATGAGCTCGCGGAGGATAAGCTCCCGGGCCGAGGCGAGGTTGGCCGCCTCGGAGAGATTGCCCGTCCAGGCCGTCCGCACCTTCTTCTTGAGCCCGGCCGGGATCCCGTCGCCGCGAAAGTCCAAGACCGCCGGCTCTCCCGGCTTGATGCGAAAGATCACCACCACTTCCGTTTCGCCGCCTTCCTCGCTCGCGCTCCTCCTCGAAAGAGGCGTGGTGACCACGGCGTTCGGGTAGCCGCTCTTTCTGTAAAGACGGTTCAGGTTCTCTATCGCCCGGCCCAGGTCGGACACGCGGAACGGCCGGCCCACGCGAAGCGGCTTCCACGCTTTCTCGAGCAAGCGCCGGTCAAGCCGCGCCCCGCCCTCACCTTCGGCCTCGACTTCGACTCGCGACACGATCTTCCCCCCGCCGGCGTCCTTCTCCGGCTCTCCCCACGGCGAGAACGCGTGTCTGAAGCTCCCTCCGTAGCTCCCGTCATCCTTCTTGAAGGCCCGGAGGATGAAACTGCGGCTAAAGCTATAGTCCATGAACCAGCTCTGCCGCTGGGTCCGGCTGACGTCGATGGAATAGGTCAGGGCCAGCTGATCCGAGAGGTTCTTGACGAAGGTGAGGCGCGCCCCTGGGTCCTCTTCCGAGGCAATGCTCAGCGGCGCGAAGGAAATGTCGTCGACGTTGAGGAATTTCTCCAGGCTTCTTGTCACGGACGAGAAGAGCGGTGAGGCGAAATACAGGACCATTTGGCTCTTGAGCGTGTCCAGGGTAACGCCGCGGACCTCGTCCATGCTTTTCCCGGTGAGCAGGAGGAGCGAGAGGTCCTGCGAAGAATGCGGAGGCGTCGAGGTCAGGTTGAATTTCAGGTCCGAGGCCGGCCCCGACAGTCGCAATTGGATCTCCAAGTCCTCCATCCGGTGGGTCATCCGGGTGTAAGCCACAATCTCGATCTCCGGGTCGGGCACGGGCTTACCCAGAAACTCGACCCTGAGCGTTTCCAGGGTGTAGCGGCGCTCGCCGAAGACGATCTCGCCCACAGAGACGTTCCGGACTCGGCCCGTGATAAGAGGCGCGGCCGTCGTCCCGGACACGCGGATGTCGGCCTCGAGGGCGAAGTCGGCCATGTTGTTCCGGACGATTATGGGCTCGACCGTGGCCGCCGTGATGTTCAGCTTGAAGTTGTTGGCCGAGGTCGACGTCTCTCCCGAAGCGAGGAGCGGGAGGTTGGAGAAACCGAAGAGCTCGGCGCCCGGGAACACGTCCTCACGGAACGAGCCTTGAAGGATCCTGAGGTTCCCCGACAGGAGCCACGTCTTCCCGTCACCCTCGAGCTTGGCCTTTCCCTCCGACAGGGTAACCAGGCCGGGCGGGTAGTTCAGGCGGAAGCCTTCGAGGTCCGCCTCGAACACGGCCCGGTCGATGCCGAGTCCCTTCCCGAAGTCGATCCGCCCCGAAAGGCCGAGCAGGCCGCCGTTGGCCAGGCCCTTGCCGTTCGTGACAAAAATCGAACGGTCACGGAGCTCGAGCCGGAGCGAGAGGTCGCTCAGGGTCAACGGGAAGTCCCTCGCTTGCAAAAACCCGGCCGTGAGGCCGCCCTCGCCCCGGAAGACGGGCTGGAGCAGCGGGCCGTTGACGGAGAAATCCAACTTCAGGCGGCCGCCGACTGACATATTGAGGAGGCTTGGAGGCAGAAGCGACGCGTCGAGATCGAGAGAAAGCCGGGCCTCGACCTCGGGTTCGGCGGTCAGGTTCCGGACAATCCCCGAGGCCCGCAGGAGCGAATCCCCGATGCCGAGCGTGAGCTCTTTGAGCTCGAAGGCGCCGTCGCGGAGAGCGAATCGGACCGGTCCCTTGCTTTCCAGGGCCGGGAGGTCCCCGGAAAAGACGAGCCGATTGATCTCTCCCTCGGCCGTCAGAGCCGCCGGGTTCGAGGGATCGCCGAACGCGCGGATCCAGGCATCGGCCATCCCGCCGATGCCCGGCGGCAGGGATACGCCGGCCAGGGCGGCCAGGCTCCCGAGTTCAATCCCCGTGAAAGACAGGTTGACGATCGAATTTGCCAGATCTTCGAGGGGTATAAAGAATGAGCCTTCAGCCGTGAGGGGGATTGAGGGAAGGGTGGGCCGAGGCCCGGAAGCCTCGAGGAAACTTCCGATGATGAGCTTGTCGGTCTTGAGCGTTGCCTTGACGGGGTAGGGCGAGGAGAGGGGAAGTTCCGCTTCGAGAATCAGCGGCGCCGGGGCGTCAGGGGTTAAGCCGGCCGTGAGCTTGGCGCGGGCCAGAGTCCCGTCCGATTCCCCGCTCAGGACGAGAGCGGGTATGCGGATGCCGGGAACGCCTACGTCCCGGCCGGAAAGCCGGAAGGAAAAGACGGGCTTTTCGAGAGGCCCTCGCCCCTCGGCCTTGAAAGCGACGCGTCCGGACAGCGGGGTGCCCGGAAGGAGCGGGGCCAGGAAGGCAAGGTCCAGTCCGACCGCGCCGGCCGAAGCATCAAAAACAAGGCCCGTTGCGCCCGCCGCTTTTCCGGCCGCCGGCCGGAGGGAGAAGCGGCCCTCGAGAGTGCCCGAAGCGAGGTTCGCCTTGAAGCGCGAAATATCCAGGGCGCGGGTGCGGCCGTCGAGCGAAAGCGCGGCCTCGAGAGAATCGACAGTTAAGCCGTTCACGGACAGGCCGTTCGCCGAAAGCTCGGCACGGAAGATCGGGTCGGAAAACGTTCCTTCGACCGTCCCTTCGAGTCGGGCCCGGCCGCCGATATCGGGAAGACCATCAAAAGGGCCGACCAGGACTGATGCGGCAGCGGCCGCGGCGGTGAGGTCCGGGAAGGAGGCCCGAAATCCCGCCCGAAAGCTCCCGTCCCACCGCATGCGTCCGGACAAGGAAATCTCCGAGCCGGCGGCCCGAACCACGGCTCGCGAGAAGTCGAGCCCATCCCGGGAGGCTGCGAACGTGAGGTCGCCGTCGAAGGGGAGGGACGAAAGAGCAGGAGGAAACGTTGAGCCCGGCGCCGACTGTGTCCGCGCCCCCGTGCGTCCCAAGGAACGGAATGACGCCTCTCCGGAGGCCCGAACGGACTCGATGCGGGGCTCCATCCAGTTCGCCGTGATCTTTCCCTGCGAGACGGCATAAAGGGCTGGGAAGCCGGGAATGAAAGCGGGCAGGCGGGAAAGATCGAGAGAGGCCCACGAGAGATCGAGGCGGGATTCGCCGCCGCCCGGCGGCTTGACCACACCCCGGCCTTCGAACCGAGCGCCGGCCGTCGAGATGGTGAGCTCCTTCAAAGTGAGAGCGTGGAGATCGCTTTCGACGGAGAGCCTGAGGGCCGCCTCGGGATAGCCGTCGACGATCAGGCTATCCGTGCGGACGTTGGCCGCGGCCCGCGAGACCTCGGGTGTTTCTAAAGGTTCCCTCGATCGCGAGCGAGCCGCGCGCCCGCGGGAGCGAAGGGAGGAGGCGCGATACTTCCTCCATGGCCAGGTCGGACGAGGCTTCTAAGTCGAAGGACGGAACCGACTGATAATTCCCGACCCGTCCCTTGATCTCCAAGGAGGAGAGGGCCGTGGCCAGGAGGATCCGTTCGATCTCGATCCGCTGCTCGTCGAGGAGGAGGTCGGCTTCGAGCACCCGGATCTCGATCGGGTGGCCGGAGAGCGTGAGCCGGCCGCTGCGTGACCGCAGGGCGCCGCGATGGTCCTCTGATGAGGGGAGACGGCGGAGATCGATGCGGAAATCGTCGAGCGAGAGGGCGAAGGTTTGGTTGGCCCCGCCGAAGGCCAGCGCGCCGTCGAGGAGGGACAGCTTATCGATCTCGAAGGAAAACGGCTTGCGCGGCCCCGGCTCCGGCTCGGCCGGTTGAGGGACGGGAGGGACGGGTTTGGGCTTGGGCGCGGCGGCGGAGGAGGGTTCGGGGGGCGAGGTTTCGAGGCGCGGGCGCACGATTCGAGCCTCCTGGACCCGCAAGTCGCCCGTGAACAGCGTCGACCAGGCCAAGTCCACGAAGATCTCCGAGGCCGAAAAGGCCCAGATATTGCTCGAGCCTCCCGGAACCGGCGACACCCGGACGTCCCGGAGAGAGACGGAGAGACGCGGCAAGCGCAGGGTCGAACCGCCCGCGCTGATCGAGATGCCGAATTGGGCCCGGAGCTTGCTGTCGACGACCGCGAGAAGCCGGCGCTTGACCCAGGAGGTATCGGCGAGCAGGACGATCATGAGAATAAGAGCGAGCGGCGCCCCGCCTATGATCAGGATTTTCCTCAGCCGGCGCTTTCCCATCGCCCTTCCACTTTAATACCATTAGGAAAGGCCGTCAATTCCCGCGGTCGTCCGCGAGAGCCGGCAATCCTTTTTCGGCATTCGCGGCCTACAATATGCAGGCCAGCGGAGGGACGAATATCTTATTTTCAGAGATAGGATTCTCTTCCCATATGACAATCGCGGCGCTCGCGGCTATAATTGAACCGCGATAGTCCCGGGAGGTCAGGATGCGCCGCTCTAAGTTGCGGCCGCCGCGCAATGTTCTGGTGCTGTTTATCGCGGTCTCGGCCGTTTCGTTGTCTGTTTTGTTTTGGCTGAGTTGGCGTTTGCTGAAGCAGGACCGGGCCTTGGAGAACCAGCGCATCCAGGAACGGCTCGAACGCGCGGCCGATCTGATCGTCACGTCCCTTGATTTGGGTCTTTCGGAAATCGAGAATCGTCTTTCCGTCCTATCTGATCCCGGCGATCATGCTCTGTCCGTAGCTTTCGGCCCAGGTGAGGTCAAAACCCATCCCGGCGGGCATTTACTCTATTATCCTTTTATTCCACCGGTTCGGGAATCCTCTGTGACCGTGTTCGAAGCGGGAGAAAATCTCGAGTTCCGGCGGCAGGACTACGTCGGGGCGATGGCCGCGTTCCGCGCTCTGGCGCTCTCGAAAGACCCTCTTCTCCGGGCAGGGGCGCTGGTGCGTCTTGGGCGAAATC
>JAUYDS010000145.1 GCA_030691735.1 Candidatus Aminicenantota bacterium | reverse complement strand
CTATTTTTTTTAGAGCTTTTGAACAGCGACCTTGTCGCTCTGATCCAGGGGGATCTTGAAATTTCCCCAGGGCGTGCCGATCTCGGCCTCACCCGAAAAACGGACGGGTACGGGCGGCTGCTCAAGGCCGTCATAAACGATCTTGCCGATTTCGAAAAAATCCAGAAGGAGGGGGATATCGAACGTCTTTTCGCCTCGGCCCTCCAAGCCGCTTCCCTGAGCGATGATCCCTTCGGCGACGTTCACTCCGACCAGGCCGAGCCTGTAGGTTACCCTGTCGATCCGGCAAGGAAAGCTGTTCGGATTTCGCAGCGCGGCCCGAAAAACCAGGTCGGCGCCGCCCACCGTCAGGTTCTTCGCCACGATCGGCTGGATCCGGACCTCCAGACCTCGGTAGATGGGGAAATCGGCCGATAAGGCGAAGGGGATCCTTTTTTCTTTTTTTCTTTCGTCCTGAAAGGTCAAGCCTCCGGTCAGAAAGCAGGCCGCCTGGTCCTTCGGCTGGACGCCCGGCGCCGTCCGAAAGAGATAGTCATACGTGATCTTGACCGGAAGCGCGACGAGGAGCCTGCTTCGCGGCTCGACCCGGAGAGGCTCGTCGAGCTCGACATGGAGATCCAGAAATTCCGCTTCGTCGATCACGACCCGGTAGTCGTACCTGACGAGATCCAGGGGGGTCGACCGGGTATTGGCCATCTCGACATGAAAGGCGAGGGTGAGACCCTGGGGTGAGAGGTCGCTCACCTTCTTGTCCTTCAAGGACAGCTCGACATCATATTTCTGAGGGCTCGCCGGGGACCCCGCAAGAACCGTCCAAGCCGCTAAGACCGCCGCGGCCGCCGCCTTCGTCATTCTAAAGATCCTTTATTTATTTTGAATCATAGAGTTTATCCCAATGCGTCTCAAAGCACAAGGGAAAGGCGGGAACCAGCCGCTCAAAATAAAAATTGCGCCGGGCGCCGGCAATTTTTATAATAGACACGATCATGTCGAAGCTCGAGGCCGATTTCCGCGACAAACGGCTGTTCATCAAGCTGTTCAGGCGGGAGGTCTATGCCGTAGGCGGGTTCGTTCGAGACCGCCTCCGGGGGATCCTGTCCGAGGACGTGGATATCCTCGTCACCCGTGTCCCGCGCGAAGACATCATCGCCAAGCTCAAAGACCACGGCAAGGTGGACCTCGTCGGCAAGAGCTTTGGGATCGTCAAGTTCACTCTTCGAGGGAAAACCTATGATGTCGCCCTTCCCCGGACGGACCGGTCGAAAACGGACGGAGCGCGCGGCCACAAGGACATCCTCGTGTCCGCCGATCCGGACCTCCCGGTCGAGGCCGATCTCGAGCGCCGCGATTTCCGCTGCAACAGCATCGCGGTCCGCCTCGCCGACGGCCGGTTGGTCGACCCCTTCGACGGCGCCCGGGACATCCGGGCCAAGCTCATCCGGGTCACGAATCCGCGGGTGTTCCCGGAGGACCCCCTCCGCGTCCTGCGGGCGGCCCGCTTCGCCTCGGTCCTCGGCTTCTCCGTGGACCCCTCGACCTACGAGCTGTCGAAGGCTGTCGATCTGACCCCGCTAAGCGTCGAACGCGTCAATGACGAGATTTTCAAGATCCTCCTTTTCTCCGCGCGCCCGTCCGTGGGTCTCGAGGAGCTGTTCCGGTTGGGCGCTCTCCGCCAACTCTTCCCCGAACTCTACGCGCTGACCCTCATCATCCAAGATTCGGTCTTCCATCCTGAGAAAGATGACTTCGGACACCACACGGTCTGGCACCATACGAAGCTGGCCGTGGACCAAGCCCGCCGTCTGGCCATGGCCGCCAAACTGGAGATCCCGAGAACGCTGGCCCTGCTTTTAGCCGCTCTGTATCACGATGTCGGGAAGGCGGAGACGACCCAGTGGGAGTTCAAGCGGGGCCGGATGGTGATCACCAGCGCCGGCCATGACGGGGCCAGCGAACGGATCGCCAAAAAGATCTTCGGCCGGTTCAAGATCTTCGCTTGGAACGGATATCCACTCCGGAAGACAGCCCTCCTTCTGATCAAGACGCACCACCGGGCCTCGGAGCTGTGGCAGAACCGGGAATCGGTCACGCGCAAGGCGTTCAACCGCTTGGCCGCGGACACGGACGGCGAGATCGAACTGGTGAACTATCTCGACATCGCGGACCGAGCCGGCCGGAGCGAACGGCCCGTCCGGGGGGTGGACCGCGAAGGCAAATGGCTGCTGGCCAAATTCAGAGAGCTTCACGTGGACGGGGAGACGATCAAGCCCCTTATTCTGGGGCGGGACCTTCTTCCTCTGGGCGTCGCCCCCGGCCCGGGCATGGGTAAGATCTTGCGCGAGCTCTATAAACGGCAGCTGGACAACGAGTTCGAAACGAAGGCGAGGGGATTGAAAATAGCCAAAAAGCTGATCGAAGGGGCGTATTGAGCCGGATCCTGGTGACTGGCGGAGCGGGCTACATCGGCTCGCATGCCGTCAAGGAGCTCCGGAAACAGGGTTTCGAGGTCGTGGTCTTCGACAACCTTTCGACCGGCCGGCGCGAATTCGTCCGGGACGCGGAGCTCATGGTCGGAGACCTCGAGGACAGGGACGACGTCCTGAACCTCTTCCGGACGCGGGAGATCGCCGCGGTCCTCCATTTCGCCTCGCTCATCCAGGTCGGCGAATCCTATGTCCACCCGCGCAAATATTACACCCAGAACCTCTCCTCGAGCCTCAACCTTCTCGAGGCGATGCTCGAGGCCGACGTCAAGCGCTTCATCTTCTCCTCGAGCGCGGCCGTTTACGGCATCCCCCGGCGGATCCCGATCACTGAGGACCATCCGCTCGACCCTTTCAATCCCTACGGCCAGACGAAATTCTTCGTCGAACGGATCCTCCAGGACTACGACCGCGCTTATGGGCTCAAGTTCATCTCCCTCCGCTACTTCAACGCCGCGGGCGCCGATCCCGAGGGCCAGATGGGCGAATGTCACGACCCCGAGACCCATCTGATCCCCAATACAATGCTCACCGTCCTCGGGAAAAGAGAGCGGCTCGAGATCTACGGCACGGACTTCCCCACCCCGGACGGGACAGCCGTCCGGGATTACATTCATGTCACGGACCTGGCGGCGGCGCACGTCCTGGCCCTGCGGAGGCTGATGACCACACCCCAAAGTGAATTCATCAACCTCGGAGCGAACAAGGGCTATTCGGTCAGGGAGGTCGTGGCCAAGGCCGAAGAGATCACGGGACACAAGATCCCGGTCCGGGAGCGGCCGCGGCGGAAGGGCGACGTGCCGGTCCTTCTGGCCTCCAAGGACAAGGCTGAGCGCCTGCTCGGATGGAACCTTCGCCATTCCGACCTGACGGCCATCCTCGAAACCGCCTGGCGCTGGCACCGCGAGTTCTCGAGGTGATTTTCCCGTTTGACCGGCCCCCCCTCCGCGTGGTATAAATATCCTTTAAAAAAATGAAATTCGACTCGAGGGGCCAAATATTCGCGGGCGTACTCCTGGTTCTCTTCCTGTGGAGCTGTACGACCGCCCCTAAGCCGACTGCCACTCCCGAGAAACCGGCCGTTCAACCGAAGGCCGAAGCCTCGAGTCCCCCTGCGGCTCCGCCACAGACCAAGCCCGAGAAAAAAGAGGCTGAAGCCAAGACCATCATCCCCCCGGAAGAAAAGAAGTCCGTGGGCGAGCAACCGCTTCTTCCGGAGAAGGTTGCGGACACCGACAAAGACGAAGCGGCGGTCCTGCTCGAAGAAGCCCTCAACTATTATCAGGAAGCCCGGCTGGCCCGGGAAAAAGGCGATCTCGACGGAGCCATCAAAATCCTCGACGAAGCCAACCGCATCATCCTCAAGGTCAGCCTCGCGGCCGACTCCCCTCTGCTCCAGGACAAGGACAATCTCCGGCTTCTCATCGCCCAGCGCATCATCGAGATCTACGCCGTGCGGCGCAACCCGGTCAACGGCAACAACCATGCCATCCCTCTGGTCGAGAACAAGTACGTCGCTGACGAGATCAAGCTTTTTACCGGCCCGGAACGGAAGGCTTTCGAAGAGGCTTACAAGCGCTCCGGCCTGTACAAGGACTGGATCCAGGAGGAGCTTCGTAAGGCCGGCGCGCCCGAGGAGCTGGGCTGGCTGCCGATCGTCGAGAGCTGGTTCCAAGTGCGGGCGCTGTCCCGGGCCCGGGCCCTCGGCATGTGGCAGTTCATTGCCTCGACCGGATACCGCTACGGCCTCAGCCGGGACAAGTACATCGACGAACGGATGGACCCCTACAAGGAGACCCAGGCCGCCATCAAATATCTGACCGAGCTCCACTCCTTCTTCGGCGAATGGACGACCGCCCTGGCCTCCTATAATTGCGGCGAGGGCGCCGTCCAGCGGGCCATCAACACCCAGAACATCAATTACATGGACAATTTCTGGGACCTGTTCCAGCGGCTCCCTTTCGAGACCGCCCGCTTCGTTCCCCGGTTCATCGCCGCCGTTCTGATCATCAAGAACCCCGGGAAATATGGGATGACCCTGCCCGAGCCATATCCCCCACTCAAGTTCGAAACGGTCAAGATCAACTATCCGGCCAAGCTGACGGCCTTGGCCAAAGCGCTCGGCTTGGAGGCCTCGGAGCTGACCTATCTGAATCCCGAACTGAGGCAGGATTCCACCCCGGACCGGGAATACGCCCTGAAGGTCCCGGTGGGCTTCGCCGAGAAGACGTCTCAGGTCATCTCCAGCGTGCCTAAATATGTTCCCCCCGAATACGACTTCTATGTCGTACGAAGCGGCGACACCCTGTCCAAAATAGCGACCCGGACCCGCACCTCTGTCAAGGCCATCATCCGCCTGAACGGCCTCAAGCGCAATTATCTGATCCGCCCCGGACAGAAGCTCCAGATCCCGAAGCGCGGCTGAATCTTATCATCAATAAGGGGACACCCAACGGTATCCCTGATTCATTTTATTTCAAACTCATTTTCGACAGTTGATTTTTCGAACTCTCTGTAAATGAACGGATTACGGGCGCTGAAAAATACTTTGGCACTACGGTCATTCCGCTCAAGCGCATATCGTAACCGAGGACGGCGGCCGAACTCCGGCCGCCTGGAACGCCTGATGGGCTGCCCCCTGAAGATCGGTGCGGAGAAGATACGAGCGGCCGTCGGCTTGGAGATGGACGGCCTGCAGCTGACACAGATCCCTCATCAGCGTCGGCCAGGAGACCTCCACATGGCGCTCGTCCAGCCGCCGCTGCAGGTCCACTTCGAGCCGCAAGGCCAGGAACCCGGCCACGATGTGGCCGATCGTGGTATCGTCGCGATGATGGAAGACCGGCCGCACCTCGATCGTGCTCTTCGTCTCCCGGAAGGCGCGCTCAACACGCCAGAGACTTTTATAGGTCTGGGCCACTTCGCCGGCCGGGAGGTCCGTGTTTGTCCGAAGAACGTACTTGCCGTCGTATCGGGATTCGGCCAAGACCTTGTCCTCATCGATTTGGACCGCGTCCTTCCTCACCCGCAGATACCGGGCGTAGCCCTTGTTGCCGATCAGGCTCTTGGCCCCGCCCAAAAGCTTCTCCCGCAGGTGATCCAGGATGGCCGCCCGGGCCGCTTCGTCCTTCCGCTCCTCGTCTTCGTTCAGGCAGATGACATAGCGGCGGTCTCCGACCAGGACTTCCTTGACCTTCAGGTTCTCGGCGACCTCCTGGTAGCGTCCGCCGCGGGAGAGAACCTCCATGCCGACCTCTTTCTGTTTTCTCATCCGGCAGCCCAGGATGTAGTTGTAGGGGGTTTTCCCCTCGGTCAGAAGCGCGAGGCTCTTTTTCCCCATCATGCCCCGGTCCGACACGACCACCACCCGTCCGATCTTAAACCGCGTCCGCAGCTTCGTGATCATCGCCTCGAAGGCCGCGGGATCAGCCGTGTTCCCGGGAAACACCTCCCACGACACCGGCCAGCCCTTCCGGTC
>JAUYDS010000127.1 GCA_030691735.1 Candidatus Aminicenantota bacterium | reverse complement strand
TAACGGGGGGTGGGGGGGATTACATTCGCGGCGCCGCGTGGGTCCTATTGCACCGTCCCGAGCTCTTCAGGTACCTCAGAACCTCGCTGTCGGTCGAGAGCAAGAGCCAGGTATCTTTGGCAAAGCTTGTCCGGTAACTCTCCAGGGTCTTCAGGAACTGATAGAGCTCCGGGTCCAGATTGTAAGCTTGGGCGTAGATCCGTGTTGCTTCCGCGTCGGCCTTGCCCATGACCTCCTGGGCCTTCCGGTAGGCTTCAGATTGGATCCTCTTTAGCTCCCGTTCCTTCTGGCCGCGGATCGAGGCGCTCTTACCGTCGCCTTCCGAGCGGTACTTGGAGGCGATCCGCTGCCGCTCGGCGATCATCCGCTCGAAGACCTTCTTCTGGACCTCGTCCACGTAGTTGACCCGCTTGATCTGGACATCCTTGATCTCGACCCCGAACTCGGGGGTGATCTTGTCGGCCTTTTCCAGAATGATTTTGGCGATCTTCTCCCGGCCCAGCTGGATCTTGGCGGCGAGCGTCGCCGCGTCCAGGAAAAGAGCGGATTCCTCGGACTGCTCGAAGGCCCGGTTCGAGGAACGGACGAGCTCGATCAGGTCGTAATTGGCCACCGCGTTGCGCGTCTCGCCGTCGACGATGTCGTCGATACGGGAGTGGGCGCCGCGTTCGTCCTGGACCCTCTGGAAGAACCGGAGCGGATCGCTGATCCGCCAGCGGCAGTAAGTCTCGATCCAGATGTACTTTTTATCTTTTGTCGGGATCTGGTTGGCGGCCCCCTCCCATTCCAGCCAGCGTTTTTCGAAATAATTCGTCTTCTGGATGAACGGAGTTTTGAAGTGGACCCCGGCTTTCGTCACGGCGCCTCCCCTCGGCTCGCCGAACTGGGTGATGATGACCTGGTTCGTTTCATTGACGATATAGGCCGAGTCGCCGAGGACGATGAGCGCCGCGAGCGCCGCCCCGATAATAAGGATGGTCTTTGTCTGTTTTTTCATTTCTTCACCTCCTCGTTCAGGTTGAGGAACGGCAGGAGGTTCTTCTGCTGGCCGTCCATGATGATTTTCTTGCCGATCTTCTGCAAAACGTCATTGAGGGTTTCAAGATAAAGGCGCTTGCGTGTGACGAGAGGGGCCCGGGCGTATTCCTGATAGACCGAGATGAAGCGGCTGGCGTCGCCTTTCGAGTTGTTGACGCGCTCCGTCGCGTAGCCTTCGGCCGCGAGGATGGCCTGTTCGGCCACGCCCGAGGCTTTGGGAATCTCGTTGTTGTATTCGGCCCAAGCCTCGTTGATCTTGCGTTCCTTCTCCTGGAGCGACTCGTTGACCTCGTTGAAGGAGGGCTTAACGGGATCGGGCGGATTGATGTCCTGGAAGATGAGCTGGCTGATCTCGATGCCGATCTCGTAGATGTTACAGAGGTTTTGGAGCGCTTCCCGGGCTTCATGGGCCAGGCGGTCGCGGCCCGTGGTCAGGACCTCGTCCACCGAGTTGTCGCCGATGACGCGGCGGACGACGGCCTCGTTCATGTCGCGGAAGGTCGACTGCGCCTCCCGCATCTTGAAGAGGTACTTGTAGGGGTCCTTGATCTTGTACTGTACGATCCATTCGACGTTCAGGACGTTCAAGTCGCCCGTCAGCATGACCGCCTCTTTCTGGGCATCTTCCGGATTAGCGTATTCGGAATGGATGCCGGGGCTCGTGGTCCTGAAGCCGAATTCCTGTTTGAGCTGTTGTTGGACGGGGACCTTGGTCAGGACTTCGATCCCCAGGGGCAGTTTGAAATGGAGCCCCGGATCGGTCGTCCGGACGAACTTGCCGAAGCGTTGGATGACGCCCATCTCGTCGGGACTGATCTGGTAGAACGCGCCATAGAGCATGGCGATGGCGGCCAGGATGACCAGCCCATAAAGGATGAACTTCAAGGGGATCTTCGGCAGCTGCGGCAGTTTAAAATCCATCTGAGGAAAATTCTGATTCATACGGACCTCCTCTCTCTAACCCTTCTCTTTCCTATTTCCTATCTTAGCACGGAATCAAGCATTTTCTCAAGGCCGTCGATAGCGGCTTCGTGATAATCGATCCGGGCGATATCGAGGTCCTCGATCGTTTTCAGCCCGCTGCCGGTGATGACAAGGACGATCCGGTCGCGGGGCTTGAAGGAGGTCTTTTGGGCCAACTGGCAGAGCCCGGCCAGGACCGTGGCCGAAGCGGGGTCGCAGAAAATCCCTTCGCGTTCCGCCAGAAGCTTCTGCGCCTTAATGATCTCTGCGTCCGAGACCGCGATCAGCATTCCCTTGTTCTCGCGGAGCATTTTCAGGACGATATTCCCGCCAGGCGGATTTGGATTGGAGATGGCGTGGGCGATCGTGCGGGGGTTCGAGAATCTCGTAAAGGACGTTTTGCCTGAGCTGAAAGCTCGGACGAGGGGAGAGCAGCCTTTCGCTTGGACCCCGACGAAGACCGGTATTTTTCGAATGAGCCCCTCGTCCCTTAAATCCAGGAAGGCGCGCATCAGCCCGATCAGGTGGCCGCCGGCGCTGACGGGGGCGAAGACATATTCCGGAGATCGAGCCCCAAGCTGCAGAAAGATCTCGTAGCCTGTCACTTTGTAGCCTTCGATCCGGAAAGGATCGACCGAGTTCATGAAATAGATGCCGTGTCTCCGGCCGATCTCGAAGCTCTTCCTGAAAAGCCGGCCGTAATCGCCTTTGACCTTGACCAGGATGGGGCCATAGATGCCGGCGGCGAGAATCTTTTCCTTGGTCGTGTCCTCCTTGACGAGAATGACGCTCTTCAGCCCTGCCTTGGCGGCGTAGGCCGCCGTAGAACCGGCCATGTTCCCGGTCGAGATCGTGCCGATCGTCTTGATGCCTAAGGAAACCGCTTTTTGGACGGCGACCACAGAACCCCGGTCCTTGAAACTGGACGTCGGATTGACGGTCTCGTTCTTGGTCAGAGTGAAAGGCATTTTATCAAGTGAAGCGAGGCGGCCGAGTTCCAAGAGGGGCGTATCGCCCTCGCCGAGGGTCAGGCCGGGTTCGATCCTCTCCAGGGGAAGGAAATCCCCAAAGATCTCCACCGCCAGCTTTTTATCCGTTCGGAATGAGCGCTGTTTTTTCGTCCTGGAGACGAGCAGCGGTTCCCCGCACTCTGGACAGAACGGGAAGAAAATGTCCAGCGGGAAACTCTTCGCGCAAAAAACGCATTCCAGCTTTTCCATAGCCGCTCCTCTTGGGATATTGTGACATGGATCCCTATTGAAGTAAAATCGAGGGACAAACCAACATGACCCAAGATGAAAAGTTCATGCGGGAAGCATTGAAGGAGGCCGGCAAGGCGGCCGATAAGGGAGAAGTGCCCATCGGCGCCGTGATCGTTTCGGGTGGGAAGATCATCGCTCGAGGACATAATCAGCCGATCGGAAGGAACGACCCGACGGCCCACGCCGAAATCATCGCGATTCGAAAAGCCTGCTCGAAACGGGGAAACTATCGCCTTTCGGATTCCGTCCTCTATGTCACCCTCGAACCGTGCGCCATGTGCCTGGGCGCGATCGTCCAGGCGCGCATCGACAGGGTTGTCTTCGGTGCGCTGGACCCCAAAGCCGGGGCCGTCCTCTCGGTCATGACCTTTCCTATGGACAAAACGAACCACCGAATGGAGATCCTGGGCGGCGTCCTCGCCGGAGAATGCGGCCGCGTCCTCAAGGATTTTTTCCGGGAGCGGCGGGCGCGCCCTTCATCAAGGGGTTTATTTTCCGGCTGAATCTTATATAATATCCCATCCCGATTAGATTCCGACCCTTTTCTTGCGGAGAGGTGGCCGAGTGGTTGAAGGCGACGGTCTCGAAAACCGTTATTCTGAGCAATCGGAATCGCGGGTTCGAATCCCGCCCTCTCCGTACCTTAGTCGAGGGACGCGTACCAGCAGACCTCCCCTAGTCCTAGGGGAGGTAGGAGGGGTAGAGACCAATAAAAATGAATCCTATGCGCGTCCCGATCTTTATACTTCGAAGACGTGTACCTTTTTTGG
>JAUYDS010000068.1 GCA_030691735.1 Candidatus Aminicenantota bacterium | reverse complement strand
GAAACAGAGAACGTCATACCAGAAAATGATCCGGAAGGTTATCGACTTCTACGCTTCTCATTTTCAAAAAAGCCTTTAAAGTCGCCAGATTCGAGTGCGAGTTTCCTTGATCCTTCAAGCCGTTGTATCCCCCTCCACGGCGGCCGGGGCCCCGGGCTTTACCCGGGGGTCTACTTCCGCCGTACTCGCCCGTGGATACAAGCCACGGGCGAGTGGCGAGCCGAAGGCTCGTCCCTTGACTCGGATTTGCATATGCCTAACGGGGGAGCTCAGCCGTGCGAGGTACGAGCATCGGCTGGAGCGCCTTGTTGGGCTGCATTTGCAGACCAAGGTTTGATCTTCTTTAGCGATGTGCCAAGAGTGCGCTCTGCAACCTCCGTATCGTGGGCAGCCTGAGCGCGCAACCAATAGCCGTTGGATAGACCAAAGAACCGACACAACCGCAAATCGGTATCAGCTGTGATCGAACGCTTACCTGCAACAATCTCACTGATACGCTGAGCGGGAACGCCAATTTCCTTGGCCAAACGATACTGGCTAAGAACCATAGGTTTTAGAAACTCTTCCAAGAGGATCTCGCCGGGAGTGATAGGTTCGAGCTTGCTCATAATGGACTCTCCTCAGTGGTAATCAACGATTTCCACATTTTCTGCACCTACATCCGTCCAACGAAAGCAGACACGCCACTGATCGTTGATACGAATACTGTATTGACCGGAACGATCACCCTTGAGTGCTTTAAGGTGATTGCCGGGCGGCACCCTCAGATCATCAAGTCGACCAGCGATCTCGAGCTGTCTAAGCTTACGCCGTGCAACCTTAGCAATGCTCACGAACGGCCCGACGCGCCGTCCTTTTGAGAGCGCTTCGGTGTATTCACATTTGAATGATCTGATCATGTTATCATATAGTAACGCATATCGTGAATAACGTCAAGCGTGATTATAGAGGTCCGACGTTCAGCATCCCGGCATAACCGTTGGGATGCAGGGCGAACGGCCGTTCGTCGGGCCGCCAGAGTTGCGAGCCCTCCCAGTACATCAGGAGGGACGAAGTCAATGACCTCTCAATTCTTCGAGTGACCAAGGAGAAGATATTATTGTGGTAACGGTTGTAGTAAAATATTTCTAGGAGAGCATCCATGGATATCACATATGATCCGAGGTATAACATCGCCTATATTCGGCTCCGCAGGAAAATCGCCGGCATTAAAACTCTCCAAGTCAGTGAGGAATTGAATGTCGACCTCGCCCCTGACGGCAAAGTGTATGGAATCGAGCTCCTGAACGCGCGTGAGCAGCTGCTCAAAGGGAAAAAGATCTCGTTCACTGACGAATCCACGGGCAAAGCCAGAGAGCTTCCGTTGATTCCATAGCCGATTATATTAACTTCCCAGCCTACGGTTGAGAAAAGTAGCCATTAGCGATTTTTTTTGTTTCTCCTGGGAATTCAGAGTTTTAATTCTTCCCAAGGAAATTCATCCAAGTTTACAAATAAAGTACCGCCGCGAATCCCCGGACGTAAGTCCGGGGTTGGGTTAGTCTGGATTCCCGCTTTTGCGAAAATGACGGTTACTGGATTATTATAACGCCGTGTATCGCCCAAAAAAAGAGGGAAAAAACATGAACAAACGCTTGATGTGTTTTGTCTGGGTCCTCCTCCTGACGATTTCCGTCCAGGCCTTGTCGGCGGCGCCCCTCCTTTTCGATCGCAAGGAATACGCCGCCCGGCGAAGCCGGCTCATGGACAAGATCCCCGACGGGATCGCCGTCTTTCTCGGCGCGGCGACGCCTGCCGGAGACCGGGAGTTCAGGCAGGGCCATGATTTCGCCTATTTCACCGGCATCGAAATTCCCGACGCCTATCTCATTATCGACGGCGTCCGTAAAGAGAGCCTTCTGTTCTTCACGATCGGCGAGAAAGAGGCGGAAGGGGAGGGTCTCCCTCCGGATCTCGTTCGAAATCCCAAGGAAACGACCGGAATCGAAAAAGTCCTCCCGGCCGAACAATTTGGAACGTCCCTCGCGGGCTTGGGCCAGAGGACCCGGATTTTCTACACCATGTTCAAGCCCGAGGAACTCGGCGCCGAAAACACCAACGAGAAATTCAACGCCCTCCAGAAGACGATGACCTTGAATCCGTGGGACGGCCGGCTCACCCGGGAGCTCCAGTTCGTCCGGCAACTGCGCGACAAGTTCCCCCAAGTCGATGTCCGGGACTGTTCCGCCCTGGTTTGGGATCTGCGCAAAATCAAAACGCCCGCCGAACTCGAGGTCCTGCGCCGCGCCGCCCGGATCGGCGTCAAGGCCCACAACGACCTGATTCAGTCGACCCGCCCCGGCGTCTCCGAAAAAGCCCTGGAAGCCGTCTTCGAGTTCGCCTGCCGCGTGGAGGGCGCCGTGGACATGGCCTACATGCCCATCCTGATGTCCGGGAAAAACCACGCCTTCGGTCACTATCATAAATACGACCGGATCCTGAAGGACGGAGATTTCATCATCCTGGACGCCGGCCCCGACTATGCCGACTACCATATCGATATTTCGACCACGTTCCCGGCTTCGGGCGCATTCACCCCCCGCCAGAAAGAGCTTTACGAGGCGGCCCTGGCCGTCCGGAATGTCTGCCAAGCGAATTACCGCCCGGGCGTCACCTTCAGGCAGGTGGGGGCCGCCGTCGAGGCCATGCTCAAGGAAAAAAAGCTGGACCGGTTCGTCCAGGATTTCCGCGGGATCATCCGCTACGGCGGCTACAACCACATGATCGGCCTGGCGACCCACGACGTCACGGGGACATTCGCCGGCCCCGACGAAGTCCTCACCCCCGGATTCGTCTTCGCCTGCGACATCCAGCTGTTCCGCCTCGAAGAGGAGATCGGCATCCGGATCGAGGACACGATCGCCGTCACGGAGACGGGATATGAGAATCTCTCGCTCGGCGTGCCCCGGACGGTCGCGGAGATCGAAGCCTTGAAAAAAACCGACGGCCTTCTCCAGATCGCCGGTGATGCGCGCTTAAAGCGCG
>JAUYDS010000093.1 GCA_030691735.1 Candidatus Aminicenantota bacterium | reverse complement strand
CCGGCGACCATGGCCAGCCACTGCCCGAGCATCTGGTCGGACAGGCACCCTTCGCCGTATTGATACTTCTTCTCCATGACCTGGTCGTATTTCTGGACGTAATATTCGCCGTTCCAGAGGAGGTCGTTGAACTTGACCTTCCCCTTCTCGAATATATCCTTGTAAAGCTTCGCCGCGGCGTTGTCGCCGACTGCCTCGGCCATCTTGGACCCCGCCAGCAGCGCTCCCAGATAGAATCCGCCGATCATGCTGTTCGGACCGTAGAACTCGATGTCGTAGGTATTGTGCTGTTCGCCTTCGATCAGGCCGTCCTTGTCCGCGTCCCAGGACAGCCAGGTGTATTCGAGCGCCGCCTTGGCCTTCGGCCAGATCTTCTTCAAAAACTCCATGTCGCCCGATAACTGCCAGTCGCGGTAGAGATTGATGATCTTGCCCAGCGACCCGTCCGCGGCCGGCCGGAATTTCCAGAGGACGCCGCTTCCAAGCGGCAGGGCTGTGCGAAAGACCATTTCCCCGTTGTCCTTGGTGTTGTAGAGGAAGTCCACCTCCCTCATGAACCGCTCTAGGCTCGGAAATAGAAAAGCCAGCGACTGCTCGTAGTTCCAGACGTGGCCGCAGTTAAGCGGGCAGCAGCCGCTCTTGTCATTACAGCCTTCGAAACCGAAGAACTTGCCTCCCTCGAGCCAGAAGCAGGTCACGGTCCGGGTGATCGAGGCCTGGCTGGAGACGGCGTCGAGCACGTACGGCGGAAGGGTCGAGGAATAGAACGCCTCGTGGAACTGCCGGCTCTCCTTCTCGAGCTTGGGCAGGTTCTTAAACAGATATTCCGCGGACGACCAGGCGTCGGGGAATCGCTCCGCGTAATGGTTGCGGTACATCTTGCCCCGCTGTTCGCGGACGATATCGAAATAATCGACGAAGTTCGGGAAGTTCCAGGAGAGGATGAAGGGCAGGGTGACCTCGCCGAACGGCTCGATCGTAGCCATGAGGCCGAGCGTGCCGATGTCCGTCCGCCGGTCGGGCGAGGGGGACTTCTCGTCGAGGTCCTTCAGCCGGCCGTCGGCAACGAAGTCGTCCCAGAAGATCTGGAGGTCGTCCCACCAATCGCCGCGCACCCAGTGCGACAGATAAGTGATGTTCTTCCAGGGCGTGGCTAGGGCCATCGTCCCGAACGTCGCCGCGTCCGCTTTCATTTTCTGAGAGGACATGAACAGCCCCGAAAGGACCTGGCCTTTGCGGACCTCGTTCACGTTCTGCCCGAACTTGTCGTGGCCGACGCCCTCGATCCCTCCTTCGCCGTCGAAGCCGACGGGATTGAGGATGGAACCGGCCACGGTGATCTTGGCCGGCAGGCGGCTGAGGTTCCTGACGCGGAAACGGACGACGAAGGCCGGGATCCCCGATTCCTCGGGATTGAGCGGGATGAACGGATTGAAGGCTTCCATGGTGATTTGGAGAGGCAGGCGGCTGTCCTCCATGTCGATCCAGGCGAACGGATATTCGCCGTGGAAGCGGGCCTTTTCCATGCGCGGCAGTCCCGGCACTTCGCCCTTTCGATAGCCGTCCTGGCCGGTGAAGGGCGGGGTCAGCGCGCCTTCGAGGATCCGGACGAGAGGCTTCCGGCCTTCCTGTTCGAAATGCAAGGCAAAGAAGGTGAAGGGCAAGTTGACGCCCTTGCCCGGGCGGTTGAAGATCTCCCAGTCGCGCAGGTTGCCCCGCCCGCCGAGCGAGACCGTGCCCGTGCCGATGCCGCCGAGAGGAAAGGCGACTTCCTTGAGCGCCAGGCCCTCGAACGCGCGCGGCCGGCCGAGCCGGTAGAGCTCCTGCGACGTATAGACGAGCTTCGAGGGTTCCTTGCTCATCGCCCGAGCGAGATCCGGAACCGCTAGAATGGCGGTGAAGGCCGCCGCAAAGAAGCTGATTGAAGCGCATGACCGCCAAAAATGTTTCATATCAGGCATGACGACGCCCTCCCCTTCCCGAAGATTTTCATGAATAGCTTTTATCTATATGAGATAAGCGAAAAAGTCAAACCAGCCAGAGGCTGACCGCCAAACAGGAATTCGCAGACACATACCGAATTCCTCGCTTCACTCCGAATTCGGTATATGTCTGCGAATTCTCTGGAAACTGTTCGACGGTCAGAGTCAGAGGGCCAGTCATGGCTTCTTCAAGATATCGGCCAGCTTGGCTTCCATGTCGCTGAAATGCGTCCCCGGCCAATAGACGCGGCTGCAAGTTGGACAGACGGCGAACGTCTCGGCATGCTCGAGGACGAACGGGGTGACGAGATTAGCCGCTTGGGACTTTGGGAGCGGCTTGAGCGCCGCGTTGCATTCGACACAGCGGGAATACGGCCGCGCTTCCGCGTGAAGGGCAAAGTGATCCAGAACCTGCCTGACCTGGTCCTCCCAGGTCTCGCTCTCGATGAGAAGTTTCGTCACGTTTTTGGCCCGGCCCAGGAGCGCGTGGTCCCGCGAGAGCAGGGTCCGCTTGTCCCGGCGGGCGATGGCCAGAAGGTCATCGTCCTCGGCCTTGGGAAAAAAAAGAACGTCGAAGCCGAGGATCTTCAGCCATTTGGCCAGTTTCCCCAGCATGCAATCGACTACGAAGGTCATTTTATTTAAAGGGGACATGTACCTAGGTACACGTCCCCAAAGTACACGTCCCCAAAGTACATGTCCCCAAAGTACGTGTCCCCCGTCTTTATAGGCCCAGGAACTGGACGCTGAGGCCGGAGACGAGGATCATCGCCCCGGCCAGGGCGTGGGAATAGCGCTCGAATTTGCCCAGGCGGACAAAGCTGACGCCCCAGGAAGAGACGGCAATGATCGTCAGCATCGTTACGATCGTGGTCAGACCGAAGGCCGCCGCGACGAGGGCGACGCCGCCAAGGTTGTGCTTGGCCGCCGGATACATGACCAGCGGGATCAGCGGTTCACACGGCCCGAAGACGAAGATGGCGAACAGGACCCAGGGGGTGATGTTGGCCTTTTTGCGGGCGGCGCAGGCCTGGTCATGAACGTGGACGTGCTCGGATTCGTGGCCGTGGACGTGATCGTGGGGGACGCCGTCGACATGGGCGTGGATGTGCTTGTGCGGCTTGTTCTTGATCGCCCGGTGCAACCCCCAGATGAAATAGGCGAATCCGAAAGCGATGAGCAGCCAGGCCGCGGCACTGCCGCGAGCGGACTCGGTATTTTCCAGCTTGGAGACGGCGATCCCGAAGGCGATCCCGATGAAGCCCAGGATGACCGAGCTGAGGATGTGCCCGAGCCCGCTGAAGAAGGAGATGACCAGGGTCTTCGACAGAGACCACCGCCGGGCCCGGCTCATGGCGATGAACGGGATGTAATGGTCGGGTCCGATCAGGGTGTGGACGAAGCCCATGGCCGCGGCCGTGCCCGCCAGCACCAGGATCTCTTGGTTCATGCTCTTCGGGTAAAAAAAATGGTGGACGTTGGGGGATTCGAACCCCCGGCCTCAGCATTGCGAACGCTGCGCTCTCCCAGCTGAGCTAAACGCCCACGCGATGCCCCGTAAAGGCCGTCGGCCTTTTTAGGGGCCCATAATTTACCATTTTCCGTGATTATTTTCCACTCCGGAGGACGCCGACCGGGTCAGGGAAGCCCCGGAAGAGGTTTCTCGCAGACGAAGACAAGGGCAAAGGCGGCCTGTTTCCAAGCGGGCCTCCTGATGAACAGGTTGCGGTTCCGCCCCAGGTTCAGTTCTCCGAAAAAGCGGATCGGGGCGAATCCCGCGGCTTCGAAGCGCGCCCGCCAGGCCGCGGGCGGGAAAGTCGAACGGTGGGTCCGGTCGAGACGATTGGCGATGAACGTCGCGGGGCGGCCCATGAGCCCCCCGTTGTTCGGGACCGAACCGATCATCAGGCCGCCGGCCTTGAGGGCGTCGAACAGGCGAGCGACGGCGGCCGTGGGATCGGCCAGATGTTCCAGGACATTGAACGCGACGATGACGTCGTACGGACCGCGTTCGAGCCGGTCCTTTTCGATGTCCGCCACCGCGGCCCGGAGTCCATAGCGCTCCTGGACGGCGCGGACGGCATAGGCCGAAACATCGATCCCTTCGACGTCGAAATGGGACGCGGCCAGGTTTAAAAACCCGCCCTCGGCGCAGCCGACCTCGAGCAATCGACCGCCCACGCGGTGGCGGAGGACCTCGGCGAGGCGGCGCCGGTTGCGCGGCGAGTTCGGGATCTCACGGTAGAGGACCTGTCGATAATATCCGGCGTCGAACGGTTTGCCCATGGGTTTGCTTTTTGCGTCGGCCCTATTGTATCGAATATGGACTTCAGAGGGAATTCTCCCTATAATCTAACTCTGACTGGCGAGGGTGATCGAATCATGGACGAACAGAAAAAAGCGAAGCGCGTTCTCCAGGCGCTGACCAGCCCCTACGAAAAACCGCTCCTGATCAAAATGGCCAAAGCCCTCCCCCTCTGGGTCACCTCGGACCGCCTGACCGTCCTCGGCATCATCGCCAGCTTCGTCATCGCCTTCGGTTTCATGTCCATCTGGGCCTCGCCTTGGTGGGTCCTGCTGAGCAACGCCGGGTTTATCATCCACTGGTGGGCGGACAGCTTGGACGGAACCGTGGCCCGCGTCCGCCATTTGGAGCGGGAGCAATACGGCTATTTCGTCGATCACATCTGCGACGCTTTGGCCATCGTCCTGATCTGCGTCGGACTCGGCCTCTCCCCTCTCGTCCATACCGGTATCGCCCTGGCCGTGGCCATCGGCTATCTTTTAATGAACGTTTACGCCCACGTCGTTTCTTACGTGGATCACGTCTTCAGGATCTCCTACGGACGATTTGGTCCCACAGAGCTCCGGATCATCTTCATCCTCGGCACGACGGTCTTCGCTTTCTGGAATCCCGTGCTGTTCCATATTGAATCGACCAAATTCCGCATAGGGGACATCGTCGCTTTGACCGTCGCTTTGGGCTTCATGCTGATCTTCATCGTCTCGTCGCTCAAGAAGGCCGTCCAGCTCGATAAGGCCGACCGGGCGAAATGGGGTCAGCCGAATCCGTAATTTCTTGACGCCCCGCTTCAGCCTAGTGTAGTGTATCAGCAATGACTCTACAATGTTGTCATTCCGGACTTGATCCGGAATCCAGTCTTTTTTTAGTTTGGATTCCCGCTTTCGCGGGAATGACGGGAAAAGAAGGAATGACGGGGGCTTGATCCCTCAAGGAGGCTAAATATGAATGAACAAAAATTTCTTGGTCGAGGGCTGAAAATCCTCGTCTTTCTGCTGACCGCGGGCGTTCTCGCCGGAGTGGCCGCCGACAAGCCGGCCGCTCCTCAAGCCGCCGTTTCCCTGACCTACAAGTTCACCGAAGGCACCGCGCTCTCTTATAAACAAACGGGAACCCAGCTCCAAGATCTCGACGTCATGGGCCAGTCGATGACGACGGAGAGCAATTCGAGCATGGACATCACCCTGAAGTCGAAAGGCCTCAAGGACGGGAACCACATCCTCGGCGTGACGATCGACGGAATGACCTCCAACGTCTCGAGCCCGCAGGGCAATATCACGCCCGATATGAGCGGAATCATCGGCAAGAGTTTCGATCTCGTTTTTTCCCCGCTGGGCAAGGAGGTCGATGTCTCGGGCGCCTCGGTCTTCACCATCGACACGGGCCAGTCCGGCCGGCGCGATTTGTCTTCCGACTTCCAAGGCCTCTTCCCCGATCTTCCCGATCATCCGGTCAAGGTCGGCGACAAATGGCCGAGCGAAGACGCCATCGTCCAGAAGAGCGATGCGGGCGAGATCCACATTAACTTCAAGAACGAGCATACGCTCGACGGTTTTGAGACGATCGACGGCCGCGAATGCGCCCGGGTCAAGACCGTCCTCAAGGGCACGATATCCGGCGCCCTCAACCAGGGCGGCGCCGCCCTGGCCATGGATGCCAAGCTCGAAGGGACCGAGACCTGGTACTTCGCCGTCAAGGAAGGGGTCTTCGTCAAGTCGGAGATGAAGGCGACCATGGGCGGCGTCATCACCGCCGACGCGATGAACATGACCATCAACTTCACCGGTGAGCAGCTGAACTCGACTACACTGATCAAGAAATAGAGGGGGGCCGGGGCGGCCGCGGGGGCTTATTCCGGCACGCGACGGCCTACCGTCTGAAAAACCGGGCGGCGATCTTCAGCAGGCTTTTGAAAGAAACGCCGGCCCGGACCATCGACAGCGACGGCAAGAGCGCCAGAGAGGCTTTTAACTTCCCGCCCATGCCGTCCTGATGCAATAAGCGCAGGGCGTTCTGGATGACCCGGGGTTTGGGATCGCGATACGGGAACCACCACAGCAGGCCCTTTTTCCGGGCGAAATCCGAGCTGACATATTTGATGTTGACCAGATGGTGCAGCCCATAGGGACCGTGAGACCGGCCCATCCCGGTCTGCTTGATGCCGCCCCAGATCGCCTTCGGCTCGGTGAAGGAGAACATGTGGTCGTTGACGGTCACCGAACCGGCTTCGATCCGCTCGGCCAGCCAGGCGGCCGTTTTTCTGTTGCATGTCCAGACCGAAGCGGTCAATCCGTAGGCGCAGTCGTTGGCCAGGGCGACCGCATCGTCGAGTTCGTAGAAGGTCATGATGGGCAGAGTCGGACCGAACGTCTCTTCGGTCATGATCTTCATCGAATGGTCGACGTTGTTGAGCACGGCCGGCGTGATGAAATAGCCCGGAAGTCCGTCCGGCTTTTCGCCGCCGCAGAGGACGGCCGCGCCCTTCGAGCGGGCGTCCTGGAGGTGCTCCTCGACGACCCGGAGCTGGCCGAGGGTCGTCATCGGCCCCATGTCCACGCCTGGTTCGAGCGGATTCCCGACCTTGATCGAGCGCGCCAGCTCGACGACTCTCTCTGTGAACGCTTTCTCGATCTCCTCGGCGACATAGACCCGCTCCACGGAAGCGCAGCTCTGGCCGCTGTTCATGAAGGCCAGCCAGACCGCGCCGCGCGCCGCCCGTTCCAGATCGGCGTCCTTGCAGACAACCATCGGGTCCTTGCCGCCGAGTTCCAGGACCACGTTGGTCAGATTGCGGCTGGCCAGCTCCATGATCCGCTTGCCGGTGCCGACACTGCCGGTGAACATAACCGTTTGGATCTCCGGGTCCGTGATCATCTCCTCGGCCTGCGCCGTCCGGCAGTTGACGACGTTTAGAACGCCCGGCGGAAGCCCGGCTTCCAGAAAGATCTCGCCGAGGAAGAGGGCGACGAGCGGCGTGGACGTCGACGGCCGGAGGACGACCGTGTTCCCGACCGACAGAGCGCTGACGACATCGCAGAGCGGAATAAGGAACGGAAAATTCCAGGGCGAGAGGACGAGTGTCGGACCCAGAGGTTGGAACTTGAAATGGCTTTTTTTATGGGCGAGGAGCGGTTGATGAGGCCTCGATCTTTTCGGCCGGACGGCCCTGTCCAAATGTCGGCCGTAATAATCCAGGGTTTCGAGGCTGCCTAGGATCTCGGCCGCCAGCGATTCCATGACCGGCGAGCCTTTTTCGAGAGAGATGAGCCGGGCCGCCTCGTCGCTTCGCGCGAGGAGGATCGCTTTGGCCCGCCGGAGGATCTTCTTTTTCCCGGCGAGCGGCAGGTCCCGCCAAAGCGGGAAAGCGTGCTTGGCCGCCAACACGGCGTCCCGGCATTCGGCGGATGAGGCCAGCGACACCTCGCCGACCGGCTCGAGCGTCGCCGGGCTCTTCGAGACGAGCTTGTCCTTCGTCTCCCTGCGCTTGTTGTCGATAATGAGCCGTCCGTCCATTTTCTCACAGCCTTCCTTTGACCAGCCGCCGCATCCAGGAAAAGAAGAGGCAGACATAAGCGTCGTAGATGAGGTCCGGCCTGAACATGGGATTGATGATGCCTGTCTTCAAAAAGAGCCAGAGGACCAGGCTCTTGTGCTTGGGCGGACAGCCGTTGACTCTAATCTTGCGGCGCGCTTGGACCTTGCCCTCGATCTCCGTGCACGTCCCGATGAGCATCAATCGGTCCGCGGTCACATCGCCTTTGTATTTGCCGATGACGACGGTCCAGAGAGGCATTTTCTTCCACATTCGCGGCTTGCGGTCCTTGAACATATAGAGCCAATCCAAGAACACGCCTTGGCATCCTCCGCAGCAGTAGGGTTCGCCGCTGAGGACCCGAATGTTGCCCTCGACGTCGTCCACTCGGATGAAGCCCGTGTCCCAGCCTTCGGTCGTCCTGCGCACCTCTTCAAGCGCGATGTCGCCGCTGAGGTCGATGTCCTCGAGATCGAGAGAGCCGTAGCCTCGGGCCGAGGCCAGGGCGAGATGGCGGATGTTCCGCGGGTCGAGGTGGAGGATGTGGGCGCAGACGACGTCGTGGGCCAGAGGATGGTCGGAAAGGAGGATGAGACCGAGATGCCGGCCGTGCTCCGTTAATTGGTTCCCGCCGATCGCGACTTCGATTGCGTCTGTGGCGATGAAGTCCGGATGTCCGGCCTCGAGCAGATCGACGATCTTATCGTCGAGGTTGGAGTTATGGTTCCACATCCGCTCCCGGTCGCAGAGGATGCCGATGTTGAGCTTGATCGACGCGGTCAATCCCTGGACCAGG
>JAUYDS010000078.1 GCA_030691735.1 Candidatus Aminicenantota bacterium | reverse complement strand
GGGGAAAAAGTGTGGCACGAAAGCAACCGGCGGTTCCGTGAGATCGATACCCCTCACGGGCGCCTTCGGGAGTGCTGGGAATATCTTCCCGGCTCCTTCGCGGAAGCTCCCGTCGAGCACCTCGTAAAATCAGAGAAGGACCTGGCCGCCTTGAGGCATATCTATGAGCGGACTTTCTATGAACCCGATTATGATTACGCGTTGCGGCGGTGGGACCAGATCGGCGAGCAGGGGATCCTGCTTTGTTATCTGCCCAAAAGCCCCTTCATGCAGCTCGTCGCCCTGGAGGCGGGCATCGAGGCCGTGGCGCTTGTCGAAGCGACAGCGCCGGAGGAATTCGCCGCGACCCTGGCCGTCATGAAGGCGGCCTTCGACCGAGCGGCCCGGCTTGCGGTCGACAGCCCGGCCGAAGCGCTGATGATCCCGGAGAACCTCTCGGCCGAGATGGTCGGACCCCGGCTGTTCGAGACGTATATGCGATCGTATCAAGAAGAATGGATCGGGGAGATCGCCGCGGCGGGCAAATCATCGTTCATCCATATGGACGGGACGCTGAAGGGATTGCTGGGGCAGGAAGCCTCGACCGGCGTCGCCGTCATCGAGGCCCTGACGCCCGCGCCGGTGGGCGATCTGACCGTCGAAGCCTGGGCCGAAGCCGCGGGAGGGGCCGAAACGATCCTCTGGGGCGGCATCCCGGGGAGCTACTTCGCGCCCGTCGTCAAGGAAGAGGAATTCGAGCGCCATGTCGCTGCCGTTCTTGCCGTCATGCGGAGCGAACCGCGCTATGTGCTGGGCGTCGCCGACCAGGTCCCGCCGGACGGCCTGGAATCCCGGGTCCTGCGCGTCGCGGAACTCGTCGAAAAATACGGAGGTTACACGAACCCATGAACCCTGAACCCATTAAGAAACGATTTCCCTTCATCCATATCCTCTTGATCATCATCGTTCTCGGCCTGCTCGTCTTCGCTTCGATCAAGTACGCGCCGGCCCTCACGCGACTGATGAGCAAGCCCGAGAAATTCAAGGAGTTCCTGGATTCTTACGGCACGGTCAGCGCTCTGATATATATCCTGCTCCAGGCGGCCCAGATCGTCATCGCCGTGATCCCCGGCGAGGTCGTCCAGATCGCTGGGGGGTATGCCTTCGGAACCATCCTCGGCACCCTCTATTCGGTTACCGGAACGGTGCTCGGCACGCTGCTCGTTTTCTTCGCCACGCGGCTCCTCGGCTATTCCCTGGTCAGGACGTTCGTTCCGCAAAAGAAACTGGACAGGTTCGACTTCCTGATGAACAATCCGAAGTCCGAAATCGCCATCTTCATCTTATTTCTGATCCCCGGAGTTCCTAAGGACGCCTTGACCTATGTTGCCGGCCTGACCCCCATCAAGCCCCTCCGCTTCCTGCTGATCTGCACGATTGCCCGGTTCCCCGGACTCTGGGGTTCGGCTTATATCGGGGCCAACCTCCAGAAAAAGGACTATCTTCCGGTCTGGATCCTCTCCGCCGTCGCCCTAGTCTTGTTTGTGACGGGCCTTCTTTTAAAGGATAAGATTATCGATAAGCTGCATCGCCTCCGCCATCCGGGGAAATAGGGAATTAGGGTCGCGTCTACACTTTCCACTTTTTATCGGCACAATGTAGACGCGACCCCAGAGGTCAGCTACAGTCGGGAGGCTCGACGCCGAGCAGGCTGTGGACGAAGAAATCGTTCCGCTTGCGCTCCCCGTAGGCTCCGCCCGGGCCGTGGCCCGCGCCGGGAATGACGAGCAGGTCGAACATCTTGTTGGCCTTGATCAGGGCGTTGACGACTTAGTAGGTCGAGGCGGGATCCACGTTCCTATCCATCTCGCCGACGACGAGGAGCAGCTTGCCCTGGAGCCGGTAGGCGTTGTCCACGTTCGACGACGCGGCGTATTCGGCGCTCAGCGGCCAGCCCATCCACTGCTCGTTCCACCAGATCTTGTCCATCCGGTTGTCGTGGCAGCCGCAGGAGGCGAAGCCGGCCTTGTAGAACTCGGGTTGGAAGAGGAGTCCGCCCAGCGCGTTCTGGCCGCCGGCCGAGTTGCCGTAGATGCCGACCCGGCTGATATCGTAATAAGGATATTTAGAAGCGATGGCCTTGTGCCAGAGGATGCGGTCGGGGAAGCCGCCGTCGCCGAGATTCTTCCAGCAGACGTCATGGAAGGCCTTGGACCGGTTCGATGTGCCCATGCCGTCGACCTGGACGACGATGAACCCCAGCTCAGCCAGCGACTGCATGGCGCTGTAGGCACTAAAGGCCTTCGGGACGAACGAGCCCTGCGGGCCGGCATAGATGTTCTCGATGACCGGATATTTTTTGGCCGGATCGAAAACGAGCGGCCGGAAGATGACGCCCCAGATGTCGGTCTTCCCGTCGCGGGCGAGCGAGGTGAAGACCTCGGGTGCCCGCCAGCCGGCCTTCAACAGCTCTTGGATATCGGCCGCCTCGAGCGGCAGGACGGTCCTCCCGTCGCTGGTGCGGCGCAGCTCCGAGACCGGGGGCTGATCGACGCGCGACCAGGAATCCACGTAATACGCCATATCCGGCGAGAAGGAGACCGAATGTGTCCCGTCGGCCTCGGTGAATCGGGTCAGGCCGGTGCCGTCGAAGTTGATCCGGCAGGTATGGATAAAATAGGGATCCTTGCCGGGGACCATCCCGCCGGCTTGGAACCAGATCTGCCGTTTCTGTTCGTCGACCTTGTCCACGGCCCGGACGACCCATTCGCCCTTGGTGATCTGGTTCTTGACCTCTCCGCTGCGGCCGTCGTAGAAATACAAATGGTTCCAGCCGTCCCGCTCCGACATCCAAATGATCTCCCGGCCGTCGGCCAGGTCACTGCGATATTTCTTTCCGGAATAACAGAAGAAGGTCTTGTATTCTTCCGTGATCAGGGCCCGGGCTGTTCCGGTCGCCGCGTCCACTTCGAGGACGCGGTAGACCTGGTGCCCCCGCTGGTTGTATTCGAAGGTGAAGGCGCGACTGTCCTTCCGCCAGGCGATGGCCGATATGTCATAGGGGTTTGGGAAAAGAGCGTTGTCGATGCGGATCTGTTTCTTCGTCTCGACATGGAAGAGCACCGGCTGGTCGAGATCGAGGGCGTCGCCCGGCTTGGCGTATTCCATCGTCGAGTACTTTGGCTGGAGCTGGTCGGCCGGAGAAGATTCGATGTATTGGATCATCCGGTGGTAGCCGGGTTTCAGGCGGGTGGCGACGAGCTTCTTGGAATCGGGCGACCAGAGGAGGGAGCGGTAGATGTAATAATCGCCCTCCGAGCCGTCGAGGCTCACGGCGAACTCGTCCTTTTTGTCCTTGGACCGGACGAAGACGTTGAAATTTTTGATGAAAGCTTCCCATCTCCCGTCGGGGGACGCTTTGAATTCGGGCGAAGCGGCCTGAGCGGGCGGGCCGCCCTGTCCGAGCCCGCCGCCCCCGCCGCCGCCCCGCTGGGGGCGGCGTTCGACCGGGCCGACCTTCACGCAGGCGTATTTCTGAAGATCGCACTTCCAACGGGAATCGCCGACAGCGAACTCGATCGTTTTCTCGTTGTCGACGAAGGTGAAGGTTGAAAAGGGGAGTGTGACGGCCGTGTATTTTTCTTTCGCCGCCGCCGAGAGCGCCGCGGCCAATTTAGCGTGATCGAAGGCCGGCTTTCTCACCGCCTTCTCGGCGTCCACGAGGACGAACTCATTGCCTCCCTTGACCGATTTCCGGTACCAGAAGCGGGGCGTTTTTTCGATCCAATTGGGGCGCTCGGGAACGTTGACGGCCAATCCCTGCAGCTTGGCCCGGAGGCCGTTGGCCCGCTCATAGTCGGCCAAGGTCCCCTGTGCCCCGAGGATCGCGGGCAGACACATCAAGGCCAGAAAAAGAACCGAACATCCGAACAGATTCCTGCGTTTCATGAATCCTCCCTTATTGATAAATCGCGCCGTTCGTCTTCTTCCCGCTCAGATCTTGGAGACGCGCTCCAGCTTCTTCATGATGCTGAACATGAATGCGGCCGAGAGCAGGCAGCAGGTCACCAGGATCATCCAGAGCGCCCAAAGCGGCACGCGCATCCAGAACCAGGCGATCACGCCGACCAGGTTGTTGCCGAGGGCCGTCGCCGCGAACCAGCCGCCCTGCATCAAGCCCTTGTACTTGGGCGGGGCGACGCGCGAGACGAAGGAGATGCCGATGGGGCTGAGGAACAGCTCGGCGATCGTGACCATGAAGTAGGTCGAGATGAGCCAGTAGACCGAAACCTGGGAGGCGGCCGGGGCGACCAGCCCGCCGAGGGATTTGGGGCTGGGCAACCCGAGAGAGGCGAGGACGAGGATCGTATAGGCGCCGGCGGTGATGATCATGCCGTAGCCGATCTTGCGCGGGGCCGAGGGCTCCTTCCCCCTTTTATTTAGCCAGGCGAAAAGGCCGATGACGAGGGGCGTGAGGGCGACGATGAAGAACGGATTGAAATGCTGAAAGCGTTGGGGCATGAACGGGTTCACCGCCGGGTAGCCGTTGAAGCGCAGGAAGGCCAGGACGCCGAAACCGAGGAAGGCCGCTCCGCCGATGAGGCGGGCGATCTTTCCGGAGCTTTTCTTGATCAGGAAGATGAGCCCGACGATCGCCAGGAAGATGGGCAGCAGCCCGGTCAGATCGAACCACAGGTTGGTCGTCTTCCCGACGCTCGGCACGGTGTAGTCGCGGGCGAAGTATGTCATCGTCACGGCGCTCTGGTGGAAGGCCATCCAGAAGAAGATGACGACGAAGAAGACGAGCCCGAGGGCGACCAGCCGCTCCCGGGTTTGCTGGGGTGTCAGCTCGACGACCTGGTCCTTGTGGGCCGCCGATTTTTTCTTCTGGATCTCGGTCATGTCCGCGGCCTTGTAGTGTTTGCGGAAGCCCCAGAAGATGAGCATGGAGACGATGAGCGCAGCGCAAGCCACGCCGAAACCGAAGTGATACGACTTGCTCAGGGCGTTGATATAGGTTTCGGAGAAGCCGCGCAGGGTGTCCATGGTCACGGCCGGGTCCTGGATCCGGGCGATGCCGAGGTAGCCGGCCGCGTCGGCCAGCTTGCCTTTCAGGAAATCGTTGGCCAGTGCCGGGATGCGGGCGTCGTAGATGAGATGGGATTTGGACAGGATCCAGTTGGAGACCGCTTCGGAGGCCGTCGGGGCGAACATGGCCCCGATATTGATGCCCATGTAGAAAACGCTGAAGGCCCGGTCGCGCATACCGCTGTACTTGGGGTCGTCGTAGAGATTGCCGACCAGAGCCTGAAGGTTGCCTTTGAAGAGCCCCGTCCCCAAGGCGATCACGGCCAGGGCGGTCACGATCAGGGCGAAACCGGTTTCCATCTGGGTGGGCAGGGTGAGAAGGGCATAGCCCAGGAACATGACGATGATGCCCAGGTTGATTGTCTTCCCGTATCCCAGAAAACGGTCGGCCAGGAAGCCGCCCAGCAAGGGGAAGATGTAGACCCCGACCATGAACGTCGAGTACATGAAGCCCGCGGCGGCCGCCGACATGCCGTACTTCGCCTGCATGAACAGGACGAAAATCGAGATCATGGTGTAAAAGCCGAAACGCTCGCCCATGTTGGCGAAGAAGGCGACGAACAGACCTTTGGGATGACCTTTAAACATGTTGGGAAACCCTCCTTGGGCGCGGTGATGGCCGTGAGGCGTTTGGAAAACGCACGAGTCATTTATATAGAAGGGGGGAAGAGGATGTCAACCTGGAATTAATAATTAAGGTGACAGATGAGTCCCAGGATGGCCATAAACAAAAATATTCGGAAGACCTTCGACGGCGGCAGGGGCGGCGGCAGGGGCCCCAGGCTTTGTCTGGGGATCCGTTTCCGCCGTACTCAGCCGCGTATTTACATCGCGGGTGAGTGCCCCGGGCTTTGCCCGGGGGTCCACGGCGGCAGGGGCCCTGGGCTTTGCCCGGGGATCCACTTCCGCCGTACTCGCCCGTTGATATAAGACACGGGTGAGTGGCGAGCCGAAGGCTCGTCCCTTGACTTCCGCCGCGAAGGCTCGTCCCTT
>JAUYDS010000007.1 GCA_030691735.1 Candidatus Aminicenantota bacterium | reverse complement strand
AGATGGAGCATCTTCATCGCGGCGATCTTGAACCCTTCGTCCTCGATCCGCTGGATGATCTTGCCGATGATGTTCTTCTTCGCGGCGTCGGGCTTGATGATGGCCAGTGTTTTTTCGGTCATGACGGCTCCTCGGAATCGATTTAGGGCTATTTTTATATCTTATCGGGCGATTTTCGTCATTAAAGTGTTCCCTTTGCGCATTGACAGCCCGTGCGCGGGGCCGTTAGAATGAGGCCGATGAACGAAGAACGGGAGCGGACGGGGCGTCTCCAGGAATACTGCCGGGATCTGGGATTTTCCCTGTTCGGCGCGGCGGATGTCAGCGGAATCAGAGACGAATTCCTGCTTGCCGATGGCCTTAAAGCGAGATTCGACCGGGCCGTCTCTCTCGGCCTGAGAGTCTTGGACGCGGTCCTCGAGGATATCGTCGACAGGCCGACGCCGCTCTATTTTCACCACTACCGCCAGCTCAATTTCTTTTTGGACAGGGGAGCTCTTTTACTCGCGAACCATATCGAGGGTCTTGGGTTCGAGGCCCTGCCCATCGCCGCGTCCCAGATCGTCGATTGGGAAAATCAGAAAGCGCACGTCTCCCATAAAAAGATCGGCATTCTGGCGGGGCTGGGCTGGATCGGCCGGAACAACCTGCTCGTCAATCCTGAGCTCGGGTCCAGGTTCCGGCTGGTGACGGTCCTGACGGATATGCCGCTCGAGACCGGGGCGCCGCTCGATTTTTCCTGCGGCGCGTGCCGCGCCTGCGTCGCGCCGTGCCCGGCATTGGCCATTCACGAGAGTCCCGAGGATTTCGGCCACCGCGCCTGCTATCAGAAGTTGGACGAGTTCCGCAAAAAGCACATCGTCAGCCAGCACATCTGCGGGGTCTGCGTCAAAGCCTGCCGCGGCCCGAAACCCTGTTGAATAAATTAGCGAAAAAACTTAGGTCTCATCAAGATGAATTCAGCGGCGCGGCGATTATAATCCCCCCTCACCCCCCTTTAGAAAAGGGGGGAATCGCTTCTCCCTTTTAGAAAAGGGGAATCGCTTCTCCCTTTATTGAACCAATTTATTAAAGTTTGTGTCCCCGGAATAAAAAACTTACTGGAGGCGGCGTCAGCCGCAGATCTCGTTGAATCCCTCGAGGGCACTGGCGAGCGTTTCGGCGTCCATCCGACCGATCCGTTCGCCGATCCGCTCAACGGAAAGGGTTCGAATCTGACTGATCTTGAGCCAGGATTCCTTGGGGAGACCGGCCTCGGAGAGCTTCAAGGTCAAAGGGAATCCTGCCCGCTGCGGCCGGCTGGTGATAGCCATGACAATGGCCGTCCCGGAGTGTTCGTTAAAAACATCCTGGCTGATGACCAGAACGGGGCGTCGGCCTCCCTGCTCCCGGCCGCGGACGGGATCGAGGTCCGCCCAGCGGATCTCGCCTCTCAATATTCCGGCCATTCGGTCTCGTCCTTCGGGAGGCTTTCCTCGGCGAGTTCTTTTTCGCTCGCCGGGTCCAGTTTCCGGCATTCCCGGAGAAGCCTCGTCCTGCGCAGACGTCCGACCTTTTCCTCGACCGCAGCTTCAATGGTTTGGCTTCTGTTGACGAACATCCCGTCCTCGATGAGGCGGTCGATTTCTTCGAGCAGGTTTTTTTTCATCGTGATGGCGATCTTGGCTTTTGACATCGGATACGATGGTATGATGATATGTCATACCATATCCCGTGTCAAGCCAACCGCTTGCCATACCAGATGACGTTTCTGCGCCGATTTTTTCTCGTTTGCCTTATTAAAATGCTATCTGGTTCTCCTCCGCCTCTTCACAGGGAGAGCTATCAGGGAAGGCCGAACCGAAATCCCCGAAAATCGTTAACCAGCTGAAAAATGCGAGAGATCGTCGTTTTCGTAAGGATTAAAGTTAGTGTCTCCGGAATAAAATATTTGGGAATAAAAAGAGGACACAATACTGTGTTCCGCTTTTAATCGATCATCAGGGGCGGTTGAGGAACAGCCGCAGCGCCCGGATGATATGGGCACGCAATTCCTTCCGGGGCACGACGTCGTCCAAAAATCCGTGATCACGGATGAACTCGGCGTGCCGGAATCCCTTGGGGATCTTCTCCTTGATCGTCTGGTCCACGACATGGTCCCCGGCGAATAAAATGAAGGCGTTCGGCTCGGCGATGTTGATGTCGCCCTGCATGGCGAAGCTGGCCGCCACGCCTCCCGAGGTCGGGTCGGCCAGGACCGAAATGAAAGGGACGGCGGCCTGATCGAGCCGGGCGATGGCCCCGCTCGTTTTGGCCATCTGCATCAGCGACAGAGCACCCTCCTGCATGCGGGCGCCGCCCGAGCAGGAGACGATGATCAAGGGCGTCTTGTCTTTGAGCGCCCGCTCCGCCGCGCGCGTGACCTTCTCGCCGACGACCGAGCCCATGCTCCCTCCCATGAAGCCGAAATCGAGGGCGGAAACGACGACCGGAATGCCGCCCATCGTGCCGACGGCGTTGACGGCGGCTTCCCGCGAAGACGTTTTTTTTTGATTGTCTTCGAGGCGTTCGGCGTAGCTTTGGGTATCCACGAATTCCAGGAAATCGAGGGGGAAGATGCCGTCGTCCACGATGTCGTATTTTCCCTCATCGAACAGCATCGCCAGCCGTTCGGCAGCGGAAAGGCGAAAATGGAACTTGCACGTTGGGCAGATGAAGAAATTGTCGGCGATGTCCTTGTAGTAGATGAACTCCTTGCAGTTGTCGCAGCGCGTCCAGATATTTTCGCGCATGGGCTTGCCTCGTTTGAGCGTATCAGCGAACCGCCCAGTTTGTCAACGAGGCAAAAATGGGGTCGCGTCTACACTTTCCGCTCTAGAAAGTGGAAAGTGTAGA
>JAUYDS010000207.1 GCA_030691735.1 Candidatus Aminicenantota bacterium | reverse complement strand
GATCGTCAACGATCAGGATGCTGGCGTTGAGAATATCGGCTGCACTAATCATAAAATGGGCCCTGCTTCATTTGCTTTGACCACCTTCTTTGTCCGCATATTTCAGAGCCACGTCCAGCGCATCCATGAACTCGTTGACCTTGATCGGTTTAGTGAGATACCGGAAAAATCCTGCCGCTAGGCCGTTCTCGATATCACGGGGTATCGCATTGGCACTGAGCGCAATGACCGGGATGTGCGTCGTGGCCGGGTCGGCGCGCAGGATTTTCAGGGCTTCGGAGCCGCTGATGTCAGGCAGATTGATGTCCATCAGGATCACATCCGGCTGGTTGTTGCGCGCAAGTTCGATGCCGAGATTCCCGTCCGCTGCGCTCAGCAGGCGCATGTCGGGACGACGCGCGATGAGTTGCTCGACCAGCTTCAGGTTAGCCGGGTTGTCCTCTACATAGAGCAGGGTGCGCCGCGGCGCGCCATGCTGAACTTGCGCCTGGGCGACAGCCGTGGGTTCGGCTGCGCCGGCGGCAGGTTGCCGTTCAGCCGTCAGGTTCAGTTCGATCCAGAACACACTGCCCTTCCCGACAGTGCTTTCCACGCCTATGACGCCCCCCATCAATTCGATCAGCCGCTTGCACACCACCAGGCCGATGCCTGTGCCTTCCTCGGCGTTCGCCTCTTGTCCGAGACGATTGAACGGCTGGAAAAGCTGCATCAGCTTATCCGGAGTCAATCCTTCGCCGGTGTCCTTGACACAAATGCGAATGCGTCCTGGGGTGCTCGCGATGCAGTCCACGACGACCGTTCCGCCCACCTTGTTGTATTTGATCGCGTTGGAAAGAAGGTTGATGAGAACCTGCTTCACCCGTGTCCGGTCGGCTTTGACAAAGTACGGGATTTCGAACTGGGGAAAGGCCACGCTGATGCCGCGCTTTTGCGCCTGCGGCTCGATCATGGCCCGGCACTCGTGCATGACTTCGGCCAGCGATATCGGTTCCAGCGACAGCGACAGTTTTCCGGACTCGATCAGCGCGAGATCGAGGATTTCGTTGATCAGTTCCAGTAGATACCATCCCGCGTGGAGAATCTGGTCAATGCTTGCCTTCTGCGAGGGTGTTGGCGGCGGGGAGTCGGAGTCCATCAACTGGGCGAAACCGAGGATCACATTGAGCGGGGAGCGCAACTCATGGCTCATGCTGGAAAGGAAATCCGATTTGGCGAGGTTGGCTTTTTCCGCCACGAACTTGGCGCTCTCCAGCTCGGCGTTCGTTTCCTGCAGCACCTGATCCAGGCGTTTGCGCTCCGTAACGTCGCGCGCAGCGGCGAACACGCCCTGCAGCTTCCTGTCCCGATCGTAGAAGGTGGTAGCGTTGAAGGACACCACAGTTTCCTTACCGTCCCTGGCGCGTGCGGTGAGTTCGTAGTTGGTGACCTTCTTTTCACTCAGCACCAGCTTGATATTCGCCTCGGCCCGATCCGGATCGGTGAAGTAGTTCTTGAACGGCGCGCCGATCAGTTCATCGCGCGTGCAACCGGTGAGCACCTCCATCTGTTTATTGACGTCGGTGATGATGCCGGACGGATCGGTGGTCATGATCGCGTCGATGTTGGATTCGAACAGGGAGCGAGTGTAAAACTGATGGTCGCGCAGGCGCTGACTGAGCTGCTTCTGCTCTGCCTCTATCTGCTTGCGCGCAGTATTGTCGGTGCCGATTAGCAGATAGCCGATAATGGCGTCCTGCGCATCACGCAGGGCCGTGACCGATACGACTGCCGGGAAGCGGCTGCCATCTTTACGGATATAGGTCAGCTCGTAGATGTCCTCGATGCCGCGTGAAGCCTTGAACACCAATGCCTCGAAGCCCGGCGTAATCGTGGTTGCCAGCTCCAGGCTCAATGCTTCGGCGCGCGCGATCACTTCCTGCGGATCGGAAATGTCAGCCGGCGTGATCTTGTTCATCACTTCGGCGGCCGTGTAGCCCAGCATCCGCTCGGCGCCGACGTTGAAGATCTGAATGACGCCCTTCGCCTCAGTGGCGATACTCGAGAAATTGGCGCTGTTGAAAATCGCGCTCTGCAGGGCCCCCGCCTTGAGCAGCGCCTCTTCCGCCTGCTTGCGCGCGGTGTTGTCGGTGCCGATCAACAGGTAACCGATGATTGCGTTTTGAGCGTCGTGCAGGGCCGTGACCGACACGACCGCCGGGAAGCGGCTCCTATCCTTGCGAATATAGGTCAGCTCGTAGATGTCCTCGATCCCGCGCGAGGCCTTGAACACCAATGCCTCGAAGCCCGGAGTAATCGTGGTTGCCAGCTCCAGGCTCAATGCTTTGGCGCGTGCGATCACTTCCTGCGGATCGGAAATGTCGGCCGGGGTGATCTTGTTCAGGACGTCGGCGGCCGTGTAGCCCAGCATGCGCTCGGCGCCGACGTTGAAGATCTGGATGACGCCCTTCGCGTCGGTGGCGATGCTCGAGAAATTGGCGCTATTGAGAATCGCGTTCTGCAAAGCCCCGGTTTTAAGCAAGGCCTCCTGGCGTCGGACCTCGGTGATGCCCTCCGCCGTGCCAGCGGTGGGGTTGAGAATGGCGGGATCGCGGATTTTTTTGGGCATGGCCGACCTCTGTTAAAGCGCGAATTAGTCTGGCGGATCGCGCGGCCAGGGGAATTCAGGGGAATTCAGGGATAGGAGTTTCCTTTTCTGCGACGCGGCGAATTCCCGCTCCGGACGATGAATCTCCCCGCTTATCCATATCGGTAATATATCTCCGGCCTGTTGGCCCTGTCAATAGCCGCGAAAAGTCGCGAAAAGATTGCCCGATGATCCAATCGGGATAAGAAACCCCACCCCACGGGCTAAAAAGACGATAGACTCCCGCTCCCCGTGATTTCGAAAGCTTAGAAATATTCCCCGCTCTCCTCGGCCGCCGCGAGCGCGACCGGCTCGAAGACATGGGACGGCGGAGGCTTATCCGCCACAAACCGAAGCTTCAGATGATCGATAATCCGATCCACAACGGCATACTCCGTGATGAAAGCGATGACCTTCATCGTCCCCCCGCACTTGGGGCAGACCATCGGGTCAACCTCATAGACTTTTCGGATCATCTCGGCCCAACCCTTGGAGGGGACGGGCTTCGGCTCCTCCTCGGCCAGCCGGACGACCAAGGGAACAAGGCTCGCCTTCTTAAATCCGCCGGAAGCCATTTGTGTTTGCTTGGCGCTCCTAGAAATATTTTCAGAGAATTCGTCCGATTTTAAAGGAGAAAGACGCCCTTGGCCCGGCAGTCCTCAATCATAGCCTCGGGCCAGAGTCCGGCTTGGACCTCCCCGATGTGGAGCTTGCGCAAATAATACATACAGAGCCTTGATTGGCCGATTCCTCCGCCGATGGAGAGAGGCAGCCGTCCGGCGATGAGCTCGCGGTGGAAATAGAGCTCGCGGCGCGCCGTCTGTCCGGTTATTTCAAGCTGGAGCTTGAGCGCCTTTTTGTCCACTCGGATCCCCATGGAGGAGATCTCGAACGCCGTTTCCAGGACGGGATTCCAAACGATAATATCGCCGTTCAAGCCGGGCCCCATCTCCGTCGGCGTCGTCCAGTCGTCGTAATCCGGCGCGCGGCCGTCATGCGGACGGCCGCTCCGCAGCGCCCCGCCGATGCCGATAATGAAAACGGCTCCATGCTCGCGGCACAGGGCGTTTTCCCGTTGCCAAGGATCCAGGCCCGGATACCTGTCTTCCAGTTCCCGGGCGTGGATAAAGACGATGTCATCGGGCAGAGCGGGCCGGATCTTCGGATAATGGCTGTGGATGAAGTGCTCGGTCCGACGGATGACGGCGTAGATCTTGCGCGCAATGCGCTTCAGGAATTTTAAATTGCGCTGCTCGCGGGTGATAACGCGTTCCCAGTCCCACTGGTCGACGTAGAGCGAGTGGAGGGCATCCAGCTTTTCATCGGGACGGATGGCGTTCATGTCGGTATAAATGCCGTCGCCGGGGCGCATCTTCAGATCGCGAAGCGCCAGACGCTTCCATTTCGCAAGTGACTGGACGACTTCAATCGTCGTTCCTTCGAGGCTCGAGGCGGAGAAGGAAACCGGACGCTCCACTCCGTTCAGGTCGTCGTTGATGCCGGTCCCGGCTTTGACAAAGAAAGGCGCCGTGATCCGCCTCAAGTGAAGTTCGCGCGCCAGATGGTTCTGAAAAAAATCCTTGATCATTTTGATGGCCCTCTCCGTTTCCTTGACGCTCAGCAAGGAACGATAGCGGGCCCGAGATGGTTCGGATTTGTTCATCGGTGACTCCTTTCGAATAAATTTCACCCTTAAGAAAAAATGGTGGGGAGGAGACGGAGTCTTATTGGGCGGTTGGAACCACCCAATTATTGTTGCCGTTATTGATGAAAAAGGACGGCGCAAAGAAACCGGCCGAAAAATCCTTCTTCATCTTCATGTTTCTATTATACGGATGCCGCGGCCGAAGTCAATTTGGAAGCTGAATCCAGGGCCTGCGTCATAGAAGTGGGTATTGGGGCTTGACAGGGGACGGGGATCCTGATAATGTAGCGTTAATGCTACATCGTCAGGAGGAAACATGGATTCTCTTCAACAACTCGAAGCCCAGCGTCTGGTCATCCTCGACAGCCTCAAGTCTATCCGTTCCGTGCGCCGCGGCTCTATCACCGAACAGTTTTTCCCGGTTCGCCGCCAAGGTCAAAAACAAAAGGTCCGTCGAGGTCCTTACTATGTCTTCACCCGGCATCAAGGCTCCAAAACCGTCAGCCAGCGCCTGACCACTCCCGAGGCTCTCCAACAAGCCCGAGAAGACGTCGAGTCCTTCAAGCGATTCCAGGCTCTCTGTCGGGATTACGAACGGCTGACCGAGAAGCTGGGCGCGCTCGAGCGGGAGACCGCGCAGGAAAAAAAACGCTTGAAACCCGAGTCGAACAAGACCGGGAAGTGAGACGTCTGGTCGAGGTCCTGGCCAAGGCCAAGAGGCCGGATCTGGAAGCCTGGGAGTCAGCCTTGCGGGTGGCGGTGTTGGCCTGTGGGGCCAAGTTCCTTGCCGATATGCTGGCCGAGCTTGGGACGGGCCGGAGAGAGGAAGCGGTCGTCTGCCGCTGCGGCGGGAGGATGGAAAGCCAGGGCGTCCGGCGCAAGGAACTTCGGACCATCCTGGGGCCGGTGGCCTATGATCGGTCACGTTTTCAGTGTCCCTCGTGTCAAGCGACCCGCTATCCGGGCGACGAAGCCTTGGACGTGGTCGGAACAACGCGCTCTCCGGGATTACGGCGAATGATGGCCCGGGCCGGCAGCCAGTCGACCTTCAAGGACGGGCGCGACGACCTCCGCATCTACGCCGGCTTGGGGGTCAGCGCCAAGGATGTCGAGCGGGTCGCCGAGGGCATCGGTCAACAGATGGAGTCCTGGTCCGAGCGGGAACGGCAGGAGATCCTGAGTCGGGACCCCCATCCCGAACCGGAGAAGGATATCCCGGTGATGTATGTCAGCTACGACGGGACAGGCGTGCCGATGACACGCCCGGAGTTGGCCGGGGTCAAAGGAAAACAACCGGACGGTCAGGCCAAGACCCGCGAAGCCAAACTCGGGTGCGTCTTTATCCAGACCAGCGTCGATGAGGAGGGGTATCCGATCCGGGATCCGGATACGACCAGTTTCGTCGGCGCGATCGAGACGGCCGAGCGGTTCGGCTGGCGGATCTATGGGGAAGCGCGGCGTCGAGGCTTAGCCCGCGCCCGGCTTGTGGTCGTCCTGGGAGATGGAGCGGAGTGGGTGAAAAATCTGGCCGAGTGGCACTTCCCGCAGGCCATCTCGATCATCGACCTCTATCATGCCCGCGAACATGTCTCGCAGTTATGCCGGATCCTCTTCGGGTCGAACGAGAAGCGGATGGAGCGACGGCGTCAGCGTTGGTGGGGGAACTTGGATGCGAGTCAAGTCGAAAAAATCATCCTCCAAGCCCGCCACGTCCTCCCCGACGATCCCGAACTGAGGAAGACCGCGGTGGCCGAAATCCAATATCTGGACAAGAACAAGGAGCGGATGCGTTATGCGGAGTTCCGGGCGCAGGGACTGTTCGTCGGCTCCGGGGTGGTGGAAGCCGGATGCAAAACGGTCATCGGCCAGCGCCTTAAGCAATCTGGGATGGAATGGACCCTTTGGGGCGCGAACGCCATCATTGCTCTACGCTGCATGATGAAATCCAACCGGCTTGAAGACTACTGGGAGTCCCGGGTCGCGTGATTTACCCCACTTTTATGACGCAGGCCCTCCCTTTTCTAACCTTCCTTAACCCATTTGACAAAATTTCGATATTACCCTATATAGATGACCCATACTCAGCGAAGATTTCCGGCGTGGATGCGACGCGGCTGAGGATGGATCACGAGGCGAGGATAGAAGCGAGGCCATGCCCTATTATCTCTGCCGTTTGGCCGCCGAGGACGGCCGCGTCCTGTCCGAATCCTATCTGGCCCCGACGTTCGACGAATGCCGCCGGCATTTCGAGGCGGAGGGCTTCTGCGTCCTGTCGGTCAAAAGAGACTGGAGGAAGCAGCGGTTGTCCTCGCTGTCGTCCGAAAAGAAGATCAAGGACCGCGATTTCATCATGTTCAACCAGGAGCTGATGGCCCTTGTCCGGGCCGGGTATCCGGTCCTGCGCAGCATCGAGGTCATCGCCAACCGGGTCAAGAACCTCTATCTCAAGGAAGTCCTGCGCAATGTCGAAAACGATATCCGCCACGGCAAGTCTCTCTCGGAATCGTTCGCCCCGTTCGAAAAGCGGTTCTCGAAGATTTACACGGCCGCCCTCATGGCCGGTGAACAGAGCGGCAACTTGCCCGAAACCATCAGCCAGTTCAATCAGTACGCCAAGGTCGTCGCCCGGACGAAGGCCCGGATCCGTTCGGCGCTCACCTACCCGACCATGCTCCTGGTCTTCTCCCTTGCGCTGCTGGCCATCCTGATCAATTTCGTCCTGCCCAATTTCGCCGATTTTTACCGCGATTTCGAGGCGCAGCTGCCGCTCCTCACGACGATGCTGATGGACTTTTCGAAGTTCATCCGGGGTCACTGGTCGCTCTGGATCGCCCTGACCGCCCTGCTCGTCCTCGTTTATATCCAGATGAGAAGGAACGAGCGGGCCCACCTTTGGCTTGAGGAGAAGAAGCTCAAGATCCCCCTCGGCCGCGTCATCTGGACCGAGTCGGCCGTCTCTCTCTTCTCCCGCACCCTGTCGCTCCTTCTCCAGGCCGGCGTCCCCCTCTTGAGCGGCGTCGGGCTGGCCTCGCAGGCCATGCCCAACAAGTTCCTCACGGCCCGGACGGCGACGCTTCCGGCCAGCATCAAGAACGGCGAAAGCCTGTCCGAAGCGCTGATAAAAACCGGCGTCTTCCCACCCCTGGCGCTCGACATGATCCGGATCGGCGAGACCTCGGCCAATCTCGGGGGCATGCTGAAGGAAGTGGCCGAGGTCTACGACGAAAGCATCCAGAGCCGGATCGACACGTTCGTCTCGCTCATCGAGCCCGTGACCATCATCTTCATGGGGGTGCTCGTGGCGCTCATGCTTCTCTCCGTCTACGTGCCCATCTTCAATATCATCAAGGTCGCCCGATAACATGGACAAACAGGAACCCCAGAAGATCCAGTTCTCGGAAGAGAAAGAGGTCCGGAAACTGGCCGAGCGGTACCGCGTCCCGTACATCGATCTGGCCACGGTGCCGATCGACCGGGCCCTCGTCCAATCCTTTCCGCCCGACTTCCTCTACCGCTCGAATTTCATTCCTTTGAGCGCGGACGACAGCGTCCTGAAGATCGCCATCGCCGATCCCTCGGACATCGCCACCATCGACGCCATCGAGGCGCTGATCGGCAAGAAGGTCGAGGTCCACGCCGCGCCCAAGCGCGTCATCCACGAGGCCCTGCGCAAGAGCGAGACCGCCCTCCAGGTTCTCCGGGACGCCACCGAGGGCTTCATCATGCAGGTCGTGGAAAAGGACGGCGGCGAGGAGGAGGAGGTCATCTCGATCGAGAAGCTCGCCGACCAGGACGGCTCGATCATCAAGCTCGTCAACACCATCATCTTCACCGCCGTCCAGAAGCGGGCCAGCGACGTCCACATCGAGTCCAAGGACGAGAACGTCCTGATCAAGTATCGCATCGACGGCGTCCTCAGAGAGGCCATGGAGCCGATCGACAAGAAGTTCAACTCCCCCATCATTTCCCGGGTCAAGGTCATGTCGGACCTCGACATCGCCGAGCGCCGCGTCCCCCAGGACGGGCGGTTCCGGCTGAGGATCAAGGACAAGACGATCGACTTCCGCGTCTCGATCATGCCCAGCATCTACGGCGAGGACGCGGTCATCCGCATCCTGGACAAGGAGATGATTACGGAGGCCATCTCCGAGCTCAAGCTCGACCTGCTCGGGTTCTCGGACGAGGTCCTTAAGAAGTTCCGCCGCTACATCACCCAACCCTACGGCATGGTCCTCGTCACCGGACCGACGGGCAGCGGCAAGACGACGACCCTCTACGCGGCGCTGACCGAGATCCGCTCGTCCGAGGACAAGATCATCACCATCGAGGACCCGGTCGAATACCAGGTCGACGGCATCACCCAGGTCCCGGTCAACGAGAAGAAGGGCCTGACCTTCGCCCGCGGGCTGCGGTCCATCCTCCGCCACGATCCGGACAAAATCATGGTCGGCGAGATCCGCGATCCCGAGACGGCCCAGATCGCCATCCAGTCCGCCCTGACCGGCCACCTCGTCTTCACCACCGTCCACGCCAACAACGTCTTCGACGTCATCGGCCGGTTCCTTCACATGCAGGTGGACCCCTACAGCTTCATCTCGGCCCTCAACTGCATCCTGGCCCAGCGGCTCGTCCGCATCCTGTGTCCGAAATGCAAGACCGCCGTGACCTACGATGACGCCCAGCTCCGGGAGTCCGGGCTCGATCCCGGCGTCCATCGGACGCGGGTGTTTCACGAGACCCAGGGCTGCCCGGAGTGCAACTTCACCGGCTATCAGGGCCGGACGGCGATCGCCGAGGTCCTCGAGCTGTCCGACGACATCCGGGAAATGATCCTGGTACGGAAACCCCTCTCCGAGGTCCGGAAACGGGCCAAGTCCGAGGGCATGGTCTTTCTCCGCGAGGTCGGCATCCAAAAGGTCCTTCAGGGCGTGACCAGCCTGAAGGAGCTGAACAAAGTGACGTTTGTGGAATAAACGATGGCCGCGCTGTTCGACCGGTTGACGAATTTTTTCCACGAACCGATCTACCCGCCGGACGCCTTCCAGCTGGCCCGGACCTATCTCTCCGGCGTTCATTACTCGAAGAAGGAGAAGAAGATCACCTCCCATGTCGTCCGGCCGCTCCCGGCCGGCGTCCTCGATCCCGCCTTCGACAAGCCCAACATCACCGATCCGGCCGGGCTGGAGAAGGCCGTCCGCGAGGCGGCCTTCAAGCTCGGCCCGGTCGGCGGCGCCGTCTCCCTGCTCCTTCCCGAAGCCTGCCTCCGGGTGTTCGTGCTGACGTTCGAAGCGCTTCCGTCATCGATGGCCGAACGCGAGGAGATCCTGCGCTGGAGGCTCAACAAGCTCGTCCCGTTCAAGCCCGGGGACATGCGGCTCTCTTATGACGTCATCAAATCGAACGGCCAGGCCAAGGTCCTTCTCGCCCTGGCCCGGACGGGCATCGTCCGGGAATATGAGAGCCTATTCGACCGTCTCGGGCTGAAGATCCGGACCGTCGGCGTTCCCGTGCTCAACCTGCTGAGCCTCGTCCGCCTCGAGCCGCCCGGCCACGCCATAATCGCCAACATCGAAGAGGACGCCCTCGGCCTGCTCGCCGTCCTCGACGGAGAGGTCTCTCTTTACCGGTTCAAACCGTTCCTCCAGGACGCCCTGAGTCCGATGAGCCCCGGCCAGAAGATGGACCAGGTCGCCAACGAGATCGACAATACGGTCCGTTTCCTCGAAGACCGGGAGAAGAAAAGGATCGCGTCGGTCTGGGTCCGGTCGGCCGTCGAGGGCGCGGAGGATGAAACCCTGGCCGCCCTGAAAGAGCGCCTATCGCCCCTGGCGTTCGCCGAATTCTCGAGCCCCTGGCCGCTGACGTTCCGGGACCGGCAGGTTCTTTCTCCCTTGATCGGGCAGGTGCTGCGATGAACGGCAAAAAGGCGAAGGTGAACCTGGCCAGCCATCCGCTCCGCAACCGCCGTTTCTTTTTCGTTCTCCTGGCCGCGGCTGCGGGGATTTTTCTGCTCGTGGCCGCCCTGACGCTGCTGTCCGCCGCCAAAAGCCGCTCGCGGGAAGCGGCCCTCCGCGACTCCCTGGACCGGATGGCGGGCTTGACCCGAACGGCGCAGAAGGAAAAGGACGACTGGAGCCTGCAGGTCCGCGATCTTTCAAAAAAATACAGGGACGTGCTCGGCTCGATCAACGACATCATCCTGGCCAAGACGTTTTCTTGGGTCGATTTCTTCTCGGGGCTCGAGGAGGCCCTTCCGGCCGGGAGTTTCATTTCGTCGATCGCCCCGGTCCAGGCCGTCGAGGGGAAGATCGAACTGCGATTCAAGGTCGTCTCCCAAAACCTCAACGACCTTCTCGCCCTCATCCAGAAACTGAACGCCCTGGGCTTCAAGAACATCTCGGTGAAGAACGAGGCCTCCCAGGACGGGCAATTGATTTCGGAGATCCTTCTCACCCATGAAAGAGCTATTTAACCTGTTGAACCTGAAGGAGCGCCGGGCGGCGGCCGTGGTCGGCGCCGTCCTTGGAGCGGGGGCTCTCCTGCTCCTCTTCGCCTCCATCCGGGAACATCGCTCGGCGAGCCGGGCCGCGGCCGAACTCCAGGCCATTGAACAGAACTACCAAATCCTCAGCCGGACCCGGAACGAGGTCAAGAAGGAATGGCAGGGCTGGATGGACGCCCAGAAGGACATGGCCGCGCTTCGGGCCGGCCATTTTTTCGAGGGCAAGAAGATCACCCAGGATCTGCGCCTCACCCTTCAACAGATTTTCGACGCGGCCGGGATCCCCGTCACGGATATCGCCTACGGCTACACCGAACTCGTCAAGGGAAGCGTCCAAAAGGTGTCCGTCGATTTCCGTTTCACGAGCAACTACATGATGCTCAAGCGGCTGCTGGACACGATCGAGCGGCATCCCCGGTTCCTCCATGTGGAGAAGATCGATTTTCAGAGCATCGGGAAGCAGCCTGGCCTGCTCGAGATCAAGATCAGCTTGGCGGGATACTATGAAAATTAAAAGCATCCGATGGCTCTTGGCCTTGGCCGCTGTCGCGGCGGCCGTCTCGCCGGCCCAGGACAAGGCGGGCCCGGCCGAAAAAAAAGCCGTTCCGGCGGCGTCCTTGATCCGGATGGACCTGCTTCAAAGCAAGAAGCGGCCGGGCGCCGAAGCGAAACGGGATCTTTTCATTCCGCAGAGCCAGTCCGCCCCGATGGGAATGCCCATGGGGGCCATGATGGACAGGCGATCGCCGCTCCCAACCGCGGCCGAGGCCGCGGCCATGGAATCGCAGGAAGCGTCGTTCACCGCGCGCTACGTCGGATACATCCGGGGCAAGAAAAGGATCATCGCCCTCATTCTCTATGAGAACCAGGCCATGGCCTTGGAGGAAGGGGACATGCTCGGTCCGATCTGGAAGGTCGTCAAGATCACGGCCGAGGGGATCGAAATCCAGGGGTCGGACGGGGCCTTGCAGAAGCTCCCCCTAGAAGGAGAACGGAAATGAAGAAGATCGCTCTCGTGATTGTCCTAGCCCTGGGGGCGTGGGCTTGCGCGGGCCTCAGCTCGCAGTACCGGTTGGGCACGCAGTCCGAGATGAACAAGAAGTGGGACGAGGCCATCCAGTATTACGAAAAGGCCAGCCTGGAGAACCCCGAAGAGTCCGTCTACCGTCTGGCCTTGGACCGGGCCAAATTCTCGGCCAGCCTCTATCATCTCCAGGAGGGACGCCGGTACGCCGCCCTCGGCAAGAAGGAAGAGGCCAAGGCCGCCTACGCCAAAGCCGTTTTCTACAATCCGCGTGACCCGGCCATCGTCAAGGAGGCCCAGGCGGCGACCGCGGAAGCTCCCAAAGAGGCGGCGCCCAAGTCGGAGAAGATCGAGTTCCCCATCAAGCTCAAATCCAAGGAAGAGAGCCTGATGCTCAAGTTCCCCGTCGAGACGAGCCTCAAATCGATCTTCCTCGCCCTCGGGAAGACGGCCGGCATCAGCCTCGTCTTCGACGAGCAGTTCCGCGACATCCCCTTCACCACGGACCTGACCAACATGACCGTCGAGAAGGCCATCCGCTCTCTCTGCATGGCGACGAAGAACTTCTATCGGATCCTCGACGAGCGGACGGTGATGATCATCCCCGACCAACAGATGAAGAGGTTGCAGTACGAGGTCAACTGCATCAGGACCTTCTATATCTCCAATGTCGGCGCCCAGGAGATGCTGGGTTCGCTCTCGACGATGCTTCGCTCGCCGACCAAGGTCCCCTCCATCATCGCCGACAAGACCCTCAATACCCTGACCATCCGGGGGACGCCGCAGGAGGTGGAACTGGCCGAAAAGCTCATCCGGCTCTGGGACAAGCCCAAGGGCGAGGTCGTCATCGACCTGGAGATCATGGAGGTCTCGCGGCTCAAGCTCAGGCAGCTGGGGGTCAGCTTCGACCAGAACACAATCGGCCTCCGATACGGCGCTCCGCCGGCGTCGACCGGTACGACCACGGACACGACCTCGGGCTGGTTCAACCTGAAAGGCCTCGATTTCTCCAAAGCCGAGAATTTTTCGATCAGCCTGCCCGTCTCGTTCCTCCAGTTCCTGGAGTCGGACACGGACACCAAGGTCATCGCCCAGCCGCGCCTCCGCGGCCTCTCGGACGAGGAAATGCGGCACCTCGTCGGTCAGAAGATCCCCATCCCGCGGACGACGTTCTCGCCGTTCGCGGCGGGCGGCTACGCCTCGCAGCCGCTGACGAACTTCGAACAGCAGGATGTCGGCATCGAGATCAAGATCAAGCCGACGGTCCATCAGGAGGGGGAGGTGACGCTCGCCCTCGAGCTGAAGGTCACCTCGATCGGCGGCAAGGGCTACGCCGACATTCCGATCATCAACACCCGTGAGGTCAAGAACACCTTCCGCCTGAGGGACGGCGAGACGAACCTCATTGCCGGATTGCTGCGCGACGAAGAGAGAAAAACCCTCAAGGGCATCCCCTGGCTCAAGGACCTGCCCGTGTTGGGCCGGCTGTTCGGGGCCGAGGACACGTCCCTCGAGCAGACCGATGTCATTCTCATGATCACCCCCTACATCATCCGGAGAATCCCCATGAATGCGGACGACGCCAAGCCCATCTGGGTGGACGTTGATGAACCGATGGCCGCCGCCGGCGCAGGCGGCTTCCTTGAAGCGGACATCCTCGACCGCGAGCTCGACATGAGGGGCGCGGAGCGGGCGCTTCAGTCGATGCGGCCGCAGGCGAGGGGGACGAACCAGGTCTCGCTCAGCCCGGTCAATATCGAGCTGCGGCCCAAAATCGAATTCCGGATCGCCGTCAATCTCAACACCGACCAGGAGATCGGCAACATGTCTTTGGTCATCAACTACGATCCTAAGCTGATGAACCTCAAGGATGTAGCCGAGGGCGGGCTGACGCGGCAGTTCGGCGAGAAAGCGCCGTTCCTCAAGAACATCGACAACGGCTCGGGCGTCTGCACGATCGGGTTCTCCAGCCCGCAGCCCGGGAAAGGCATCAAGGGCGGAGGCACCCTCGCCACGCTCCTGTTCGAATCGAAGGGGCCGGGGGAGGGTCTCATCTCCGTCTCCAACGTGATGGCCACGAGCGCGTCCGGCACGAGCGTCAACCTGACCACCGGCCAATCCCGGATCGTCATTAGGTAAAATCGAGCGGGGACATGTCCCCAATTTCATGATTCGGTATGTGTCCCCGCCTTTTTTTCTTTGACTTTCGTTGCCGCCTCCCTTATTTTTAATCCATGATCTTCATCTTGACGGGAGCGGTTGGGTCCGGGAAAACGACGTTCCTCAGCGGCCTCGTTACGGAGCGCCGCGCCGCGGGCGTTCCTCTCGACGGATTTCTCAGCATGAGAGTGATGACGGGCGGGGAAACGGCGGGATATGATCTTCTCGACATCAGGAACGGACGGACCCAGCCGTTCCTCCGGCGGACGGGCGACGAGGGAATGCAGAGAGTCGGGCCGTATGTCCTCCTTCCCGAGGGGCTGGCCCGAGCGAACGAGATCATCCGGCGGAGCGGCGTCGCGGATCTTCTGATCGCGGACGAGATCGGTCCTCTCGAGCTCGAAGGACGGGGTCTTTGGCCTGCTCTCAAAGACGTTCTTTTTGACGGCCGGCGGCGATCCCTGGTCGTCGTCCGGGAAAGCCTGCTCCGGGAATTCCGGACCATCTTCGCCCGGGCCCAGGTGAGGGTGGTCGAAAAAAAGGACTGGCCGGAGCTTTCGAATCTTCTGCGGGACGAAGGCGGGTTCTCCGTCAAGATCAAATTCTTCGCCTACTTCCGGGAGATGTTCGGGACGAAAGAAATAGACCTGAACGTGCCCCCCGGTTCGTCCCTCCGCCGTGTTCTCGAGACCCTGGCCGATACGCCCGTCCGCCGGGCGGGGATCTTCGACGGCGACGAGCTCAGACACCACCTCGTGGTCATGATCAACGGCGCGGCCCTTCCGGTTTCGACCGGTCTGGAGACCGAGCTCAAAAGCGGCGACGTCGTCGCGATATTCCCCCTGATGGGCGGAGGGTGAGGCTCGGGGACGCAGCTCGCTCCCCATGGAAATCTTGCCGCCTGCACGTTTCGGTTTTTTCGGCGGCGAAGACACAAGCCGACACGGCGACAGGGTGGCCCCCGGCCCCCTGGGGAACCAGTCCCGTCGGTTCCCCCCATCGGCTAAGCCGATGGGACCCCCCTCCGCTATGGGGGCTTTAGGGCCAACCCTGCCGTCGCGTCCTTGAATCGTCCGCCGAAAAATCCGAACCGCAGCGGCACGATTTTCTTATGGTCGCTTCGCTTTCTCCCCTCGCCCAAGCTGATAGAAGAGGTATTAGTTTTATATGGCGCAAGGATCAAATTCGGTGAGTTATCAATCTGTGAGCGAAGAAGCGGGCGAACGCTCAATTCACGTATTGAACGGAACGACAAGATCGGGAAACGGCTGAAGCGACCATGGAGGGTTCAGCTTTTCCGAGCCGTCCTTCGAGGGAAACCGGCCCGGAAAGGAGGCCGGTCGGCGAAGCATGTTTGAGCTTCCCGGCGCACTCCCGTAATTAGGTAGCTGGGAAGCGAGTTCTGAGCCGCCGAGAAGGACGGTGAGGAAACGGCGTTAAGAACCCGAGTCAAGGGACGAGCCTTCGGCTCGCCACTCGCCCGTGGATACAAGCCACGGGCGAGTACGGCGGAAGTGGACCCCCGGGAAAG
>JAUYDS010000170.1 GCA_030691735.1 Candidatus Aminicenantota bacterium | reverse complement strand
TCGGGCTGTAAATTCCAGTTGGCTTACTTTCGGCCATCGAGCGGGCTCAACGAAGCGCTCCGGCGCCTGCACGCGGCGAATCTCTTCTCCATCGTCCGCCAGCTTCGCTACAGCGAGAAAAGCGCCCAGAGTCTCGATATGGTTCTCTTCCTGAACGGCATTCCGATTTTCACCGCCGAGCTCAAGAACCCGCTCACGGGGCAGACGGTCGAGGACGCCATCCGGCAATACAAGACGGCCCGCGATCCTCGAGAGCAGCTCTTCGCGTACGGCCGCTGTCTCGCCCATTTCGCCGTTGATCCGGATCTCGTCTATGTGACAACGCAACTCGCCGGAGCGAAAACCAGGTTCCTGCCCTTCAACCAAGGAAAGTTCGGCGGCGCGGGGAATCCGCCTGTTCCGCCGACGCAAAAAGGCTACGCCACGGCTTATCTCTGGGAGAAGATCTGGGTTCGCGACAGCGTCCTTGACCTCATCCGCCAGTTCATCCATGAAGTCGAGGAAGAGGATGAGAAAGGTCGGAAGACGGGCGAAAAAGCTCTCGTTTTCCCCCGCTATCAGCAGCTCGACGCCGTCCGGCGCCTCGTCGCCCACGCCCGGCAGAACGGCGCGGGCCAACGTTATCTCATCCAGCATTCGGCGGGCAGCGGCAAGAGCTTTACTATCGCCTGGCTCGCCCACCGGCTGGCGACGCTTCACGACGACGTCGATAAAAAGGTCTTCGATTCGATCGTCGTCGTCACCGACAGGCGCATCCTCGACCGCCAGCTCCAGACGACCATGCGTCAGTTCGAGCAGACGCTGGGCGTCGTGGAAAATATCGACACGACCTCCCGCCAGCTCAAAACGGCGCTCGAGTCGGGAAAGACGATCATCGTCACCACTCTGCAGAAGTTCCCCGTGATCGTGAAGGACATCGGCGAACTGCCGGGGCATCGCTTCGCCGTCATCGTGGACGAAGCGCATTCCTCGCAGTCGGGAGAGAGCTCGAAGAGCCTCAAGACGGCCTTGGCCGCCGGAAGCCTCGAAGAGGCGGAGCGGGAAGAAGCCGAGGCGGCGACACCGGAGGAGGAGCTCGAAAACACGATCCTGGCCGAGATGGAGAAGCGCGGCCGGCTCCCGAACCTCTCGATGTTCGCCTTCACGGCAACGCCCAAGGCCAAGACATTGGAGCTTTTCGGGACGAAGCGCGCGGACGGGAAGTTCGAGCCGTTCCATCTTTACACCATGCGCCAGGCGATCGAGGAAGGATTCATCCTCGATGTCCTAAGGAACTACACGACCTATAAAGCCTATTGGCGGCTCCTCAAAAAGATCGAGGACGATCCCCGCTATGATAAGGCCAAAGCGGAATACCTCCTCAAGTCGTTCGTGGAGCTTCATCCGCACGCCATCGGCGAGAAGGTGCGGATCATAGCTGAGCACTTCGCCGCCCAGGTCAAGAACGAGATCGGCGGAAAGGCCAAGGCGATGATCGTGACCCGGTCGCGGCTTCATGCCGTGCGCTATAAGCTGGCCGTGGACCGGTATCTGGAAGAAAAGAAGTGGCCGTTCAAGGCTCTGGTCGCTTTCTCGGGGACGGTGCCGGATGGCGGCCGGTCCTACACCGAAGCCGGCATGAACGGTTTCTCGGAGAAACAGACCGCCAAGGTCTTCGATCGGCCGGAGTATCGTTTTCTCATCTGCGCCAACAAATTTCAGACCGGATTCAACCAGCCGCTCCTGCATACGATGTACGTGGACAAGAAACTCGGCGGAGTGAATGCCGTTCAGACTCTATCCCGGCTGAACCGCATTCATCCGGAGAAGAACGGGACTTTGGTCCTCGATTTCGCCAACGAAGCCGACGAAATCCAGGCGGCGTTCGAGCCCTATTATGAGACCACGCTCCTCTCGGAAGCGACCGACCCGAACCTGCTTTACGAGATTCAAAGCAGGCTCTTCGATTTCCCGGTCTTCACGGCGGCGGACGTTGAGCGATTCGCCAAGGTCTATTTCGACAAAAAGGCTACCCAGGACCAACTTTACGCAGTTCTCGATCCGGTCAAGACAAGGTTCGCCGAGATCTCGAGCGACGAACAGCACGATTTTCGCGGCCAGATCACCGATTATGTGCGGCTCTATGCCTTTCTCGCCCAGGTGCTGACCTTTGCCGATGCGGACCTGGAAAAGCTGTATGTTTTCGCCCGCCACTTGAAGCGGTTGATACCCGCCGACCCGGACGAACTGCCCCGAGAAGTCCAGCAGAATATCGACATGGAGTCTTACCGCATCCAGCAGACCGGAAGCGGCCGGATCACCCTTGAGAGAAAGGGCGGACAGCTCGAGCCGATTGCGACGAAGGACCATTATGGGGAGGCGCCGGAGCAGCTCGAGCCGCTCTCCTGGATCATCGCCGAACTGAACGAGCGATTCGGGCTGAATCTCGGTCCGGAACACCGGGTGACGCTCGGCCAGATCCTGGAAAAACTGAACGACGACGCGGCCCTCGACGCCAGCGCCCGGGTCAACACGCGCGAGAACGTGCGCCTGACGTTCGATCATAAGGTCGAGGACGTCATCCAGGAGATCGTCGACTCGAATTTCGAGCTCTACAAACGGATCACCGACGACCGGACTTTCGGAGACGCGCTCAGGGACTTCCTATTCGATCATTACTTGAGGGCTCACCGCCAGGCCGAAGAATTGATCAAGCGCGGCGAATCGAAGACCCTGGAGTTCAAAGCGACCTTGCGCTGGAATCTCCGGGAGAATCGGAAGGACGACAAGGCGATCACGCTGGCCGCGCTCAAGACCATCGCCGCGTTCCTCAATACGGCCGGCGGGGATCTCCTGATCGGGGTGGCCGACGACGGCGCGGTGACGGGGATAGAGCAGGACCAGTTCGAGAATGACGACGAGTTCATGCGGCACCTCGCCCAGGTCGTTCGAAACAGCTTGGGAGATCGGGCGAGCACCTGCATCGATCTCAAAACCCAGATCGTCCAGGGGAAGACCGTCTGCCTGGTGAGCTGCCAGCGCAGCCCGGAACCCGTATTCCTGAGATGGAAAGAAACCGAGGAGAGCCCGGACGGCGATTTTTATGTTCGGAGCGGACCCGGAACCATTCGGCTGTCGGCTGAAAGCGCCCGGGAGTATATTCGAACCCGATTCGCGAAGAAGACATAGCGAAGGTGAAGGATCTCGTTCAGCTTTGATTGAGCGTGGATGAGATCCCTCGAAAGACTCGGGACGACTCTTCGAGTCGGATCGCCACGTCGCTTCGCTCCTCGCGATGACAAGCTTTTTCTATAGCCATCATTAATTCCGGGGACCCTAACCATATCTCTTGAATTAAAGTTAGTGTCCCCCGAATTCATCATTTTTCTTGACTGGAAGGGGGATTTTCTATATAAAAGATAACTTATTGATTTCTATGATAGTTCGAGTTGTCCGCGAATCGGCCCTATGAGGCAGACGTCCTTATTCTATCCCCATCAATCCTTCACGGAGGTCCCATGAACATCTTCGGACTCGCCAGCCGTCACGGCCTCAACGGTTTCGAGCAGATCGCCATCCTCGGCGTTCTGCTGACCGCCTTCATCAGCCTCTTATACGCCTGGCTGTTGCGCAAGACCGTCATGAAAAAAGACAAGGGCACGGCCAAGATGCAGGAAGTCTGGAATGCCATCCGCATCGGCGCCGACAGCTACCTGAACCAGCAGCTCAAGACGATTCTCCCCGTGATCGGGGCCCTGACCGTCGTGCTGTTCCTAAGCGTTTACATCGTCCCCGCCAGCCGGGAGGCCGTCGCGGAGTTCGGGGCCAGCGCGCCGATCGTCATCGCCATCGGCCGGACCATCGCCTTCATCATGGGCGCCTCCTTCTCCCTCCTCGTCGGCCAGCTCGGGATGCGCATGGCCATCCAGGCCAACGTCCGCTCGGCGTCCGCGGCCCGCCGGAGCTTCAACGAAGCCCTGTCCATCGCCTACTACGCCGGCACGGTCACCGGCATGCTGACGGACGGATTGGGTCTCTTCGGCGGCACGGTCATCTTCATCATCTTCGGCAAGGCCGCCCCCGACGCCCTGCTCGGCTTCGGATTCGGCGGCACGCTTTTGGCCCTCTTCATGCGGGTGGGCGGCGGCATCTACACCAAGGCCGCCGACGTCGGAGCGGACCTGGTCGGGAAGGTCGAGAAGGACATTCCCGAGGACGATCCGCGGAACGCGGCCGTCATCGCCGACCTCGTCGGGGACAACGTCGGCGATTGCGCCGGCATGGCGGCAGATATTTTCGAAAGCTACGAAGTGACCATCGTCGCGGGGCTGATGCTGGGATTGGCCCTCATGGCCATCGACCCGTCGCACAGCCTCAAGTGGATCATCTTCCCCTTGATCATCCGGGCCATCGGCGTCATCAGCTCGATATTGGGGACGTTCACCGTCCCCATCTGGGCGAAGTTCCCGATCAAGTTCCTCCGCGCCCACGACGCCGAGGAGGCCATGTTCCGGTCGTACGAAGTTTCGAGCGTCAACACGATCGCGTTCTCATTCTTAGTGGCCATCTTCTACGCCCACGACTGGCGCATGGCCATGCTGACCTCCATCGGCGTAGGCCTGGCGGTCGCCTTCAACCCGCTGACCTCGTATTTCACTTCGACCAAAAAAACGCCGGTCAAAGAGATCGTCGATTCGACCCGGACCGGACCGGCGACGACCATCCTCTCCGGTATGTCGGTCGGGATGGAATCGAGCGTCTGGGCCCTAGTAGCCGTCGTCATCAGCTTCATCGGAGCCCTCGCCCTCTACGGCGGGGAGACCAGCGCGACGTACGTCCTGTATGCCGTGGCCATGATCGGCATCGGCATGCTCAGCCACACCGGCAACAACGTGGCCATGGATTCCTACGGCCCCATCTCGGACAACGCCAACGGCATCGGGGAGATGGCCTGGCATGATCTCCACGACGAAGAGACCAAAAAGGCCCGCCAGATCATGGCCGACCTGGACGCCGTCGGGAACACGACCAAGGCCATCACAAAAGGAATCGCCATCGCCTCGGCGGTCATCGCCGCGGTCAGCCTGTTCGCCACGTTCATCACCGACGTGGGCCGGGTCCAGGAGCAGCTCGGCCTGACGAAGATCGGAGCGATCCGCATCTCCGACACGAAGGTCTTCATCGGTTTCCTGCTCGGCGGGGCGCTGCCCTGGCTGTTCAGCTCCCTGTCGATCAAGGCCGTCAGCCGCGCGGCCAGCCTCATCGTCGAGGAGGTCCGCCGCCAGTTCCGCATCCCCGGGATGATGGAGGGGACGGTCAAGCCCGATTACGCCCGCGCCGTGGGGATCTCCACCGCGGCCGCTCAGAAGGAGCTCATCCCCCTGGCCGTCATCTGCGTCCTGATGCCGATTGCCGTCGGCTTGATCCTGCAGGTCGAAGCCCTGGGCGGCTTCCTGGCCGGGATCATCCTCAGCGGCCAGCTCCTGGCCGTTTACATGGCCAACGCCGGCGGGGCCTGGGACAACGCCAAGAAATCCATCGAGGACGAGCCCCGCAATATCGCCGCGAACACCGGCAAGGGCTCGGAGCGCCATAAGGCCGCTGTCGTCGGCGACACCGTCGGCGATCCGCTCAAGGACACGGCCGGGCCGGCCCTCAATCCGATGATCAAGGTGGCCAACCTGGTCAGCTTGATCGGCGCGCCGATCCTCGTTAAATACAGCAAGATGAGCATCGGTATCGTCATCGTGGTCGTGGTCCTCCTCGTCTGCGTGGGCTGGGCCATCCGCAAGAGCAAGCGGCCGGTTTCCCAAAAGACGCTGTTGGGAGAAAAGACGGAGACGGGCGCGAAGTCATAAGCGTGTCGTGAATGTTATTGTGTAGCCGCAGAGATTATAATCCCCCCACGCCCCCCTTTAGAAAAGGGGGGAAATTATTGTCCCCTTTACTAAGGGGGGATGATGGAGAATGAAGGAATACGGCTATGAGCAAAGCCAAGGTCGCGGTCATCCGAACGAAGCCCGCCACCGTCCTCGACGACATCGTCCGGCTCTTCGAACTGGCCGGCGGCCCGGCGGCGCTTGACAAGAACCTGACCACCATCATCAAGGACAACATCAGCTGGCATTATCCATTCCCCTCGGCCAACACGACGCCTTGGCAGCTGGAAGGGACGATCCTGGCCCTGAAAAAATTCGGGTATGACAAGATCTCCTGCGTTCAGAACAAGACCGAGGTCACGAACGCCATCAAGGGCGAGGACCTGAACCTGTACCGGCCGATCTTCGAGGCCTACAAGCTCGAGGTCCTCTTCAATTTCCGCCAAGAGGACATGACCTGGATCGATTACAAGCCGAAGGCCAAGATGCTCGTCCTCGACAAGATCTACGGCGAGTGCGTTCCCATCCCCGACTATTTCGTAGGCAAGAATATCCTCCACCTGCCGACCACCAAATGCCATATCTATACGACCACCACGGGGGCCATGAAGAACGCTTTTGGCGGCTTGCTGAGCCATAAGCGCCACCAGACCCACACCTACATCCACGAAACGCTGGTCGATCTGCTGGCCATCCAAAAAGAGATCCATCCCGGCCTGTTCTGCATCATGGACGGGACGACCGCCGGGAACGGCCCCGGGCCGCGGGTCATGGTGCCCGTGAAGAAGGACGTTCTGCTGGCCGGCGCCGACCAGGTGGCCATCGATGCTGTCGCCTCCAAAATGATGGGCTTCGATCCCATGTCGATCAAGTACATCCGCCTGGCCCACGAGGCGGGGCTGGGCATCGGCCGGCCCGAGGAGATCGAGATCGTCGGCGACCCGGACGCCGCGGCGGAGAACTGGGGCTTCGAGGTCGGCGTGTCATTTCATAAGTTCGCCGGCTGGGTCACCTGGTTTGGTCCGACCCGCGTCCTGCAGAAGCTCCTCACCCGCCCCCCCATTCTTTACTTAGGGAACTTTTATTCCTTCCTCTACCACGACGTCATCCACTGGCCCCTCAAGGAGAGCAAGCTCTACAAGAAGTGGCTGGTGGAATCCGAATGGGGCCGGCTCTTCAAGGAATATCAGGCCCAGGGCACCCTGAAGAAATAAACGTATCGGATAATGCCTTACGAAGCCATAGGCACGATCATCGCCCTGGGGGTGATGGCCTACGCGTTTTACGAAGCCGAGAACAGAGGCCGTCTGATAATCCTCGTTCTCGCCTCAGCGACTTTTATCATACCGGAATTATTTTCAACCTCAACGATCGGCCTTATCTGTTATATATCCAGAATCCTGATCGGCATCGGTTGTTATATCTACGTAAAGATTCGGCACGCCTAAATCCAAAACAGGCTCTTCAAGGAAAGAAGCATATGAAGTTCGGGCCCGTATAAAAAAATTCCCCTCTCCCCCTCTCTAGAAAGAGGGGCGAGAGGGGAATACAGAAATCCTAATTGGCCTCCAGCATCGGGTCCTGGCGGACCGTGATCTTTCCGGTCAACGTCTTGTCGCCGACCGTCATCTTGACGAGATACACTCCCGGCTCCGCGGTCATGCCGCCCATGCCCCCGCGGCCGCCGAATCCGCCGCCTCCGCCAAAGCCCATGCCGCCGCCCAGGCCGAGCGCCTCCATGGCGCTCCGCTGGATCTCCGTGACCTTGCGGTAATTCGTGCCGGCCGCGTCCATCTGCTTGACGGCGTTCTGCAGGATGGCCTTCTGCTCGGCCGTCAGCTCGGCCCGCTGGCCGGCCGTCTCGAGCTGCCGCTTGGCGTTGGTGATGGAGTTCTGGACGGTCGCCGCCGGAGGATCCCAACGGAGGTCCCAGACCAACCGGTGAATGCCGGACTCATTGTTCTCGATCGAGAAGACCGTCTTGTTCACTCCGGTGATGTCCGAGATCTCGATCGTCGCCGGGCCGGCCGGTTTGCTCTTGAGAAAGTAGTGGATGAGCGCGCCCGTCGGAGGATTCTCGCCCCGGAAGAAAAGGCTGCCCCGGCCGTATCCGCCGCGCGCGATGCGCAGCCAGCGCGTCGCTGGGCGGTTGGCCTCGAACAGCGCCGCGTCGCCTGCGAGAATGGTCTCCGAGGCCTGCTGGAGGGCGGAAATGTCGTCGAGGATCCAGATGCCGCGGCTGTGCGTCGCCGCGATCAGGTCGTTGTCGCGGGGATGGATGAGCAGGTCGTGGAAGGCCATGGTCGGCGCGTTGAGCAGGAGGCTCGTCCAGCTCTTGCCGCCGTTCGTGGAAAAGAACACCACGAACTGCGTCCCGACGAAGAGGAGGTTCTTGTTCTTCAGGTCCTCCCGAATGACGTAGACCGGGCCGCCGTCGGGCAGGTTGTTGGTGATGTTTGTCCAGGTCGCTCCGTAGTCCGCGGTCTTGAAAACATAAGGCTTGAAATCGTCGCTCCGGTGGCCGTCGAAGGTGAGATAGCACGTGCCTTCGTCAAAATGCGAGGCTTCGACCCGGCTGACCCAGGTATTGGGAGGCACGCCGGGGACGTTGGGCCGGACGTTCGTCCAGTCGACGCCGCCGTTGCGGGTGATCTGGACGTTGCCGTCGTCCGTGCCGGCCCAGACGAGGCCCGGGGTCAGCGACGATTCGGCGATGGAGATGATCGCGCAGTGCCTCTCGGCGCCGGTATTTTCGGTGGTGATGCCTCCGCTGGGCTTGTTCTTGTTCGCGTCGTTGGTCGTCAAGTCCGGGCTGATGATCATCCAATGATCGCCGCGGTCCATGGACTTGAAGAGGTGGTTGCCGCCGAAATAGAGCGTCCGCGGGTTGTGCGGGGAGATGAGGATCGGAGAGCTCCAGTTGAAGCGGAACGGGGACGCGGCCTGGCCGGCCTGCGCCTGTCCGCCTCCCTGGCCGCGCTGACCTTGTTGGGCCGGCGGCTGAACGGCACCTTGGGCCGGGGGTTGCCCGGCGGCCTGTGCCGCGGGGGCGGGCGCCGTCGGAAAGAACGCCTTATAGTTGATGATATTGTTCTGGGTGGGCCGAACGGACCGGCTTTCCCGCGTTTCGACGTTCGTCCTCTGGATCGACCCGCCCTGGCTTTCCCCGTAAAGCGTCCGCCAGTCAGTGGGGTCGTTCTGGGTATGGAACCCGTCGCCGCCGCCGACGTTGTACCAGAAATCGGTCAGGATCGTGCCCTCGCGGCTCATCGACGGGCCGCCCCACGTGCCGTTGTCCTGGAGGCCGCCGTAGACGTAATAGGGATCGCGCATGTCGGCGCTGACGGCGTAGAACTGGGAGAAGCAGAGGTTGTCGAAGAAGATCCAGCTCTTGCCGTGGTCGTGGGTCAGGGACGCGCCGCCGTCCTGCCCGACGTAGAACCGGTTCCTGTTGATCGGGTCGATCCACATCGCGTGGAAGTCGGGATGCAGTCCGCCGATCTGCTTGAACGTTTTGCCGCCGTCTTCGGAATAGGAGAGGTCCGCCGTCAGGAAATAGACCAGCTTGTCGTCGAACGGATTGATGAAGACATGGCTGTAATAAAAGGGACGGCTGTTCGTCCGGTTCATGAACTTCCACGACGCGCCGCCGTCCTCGGACCGGTAAATACCGGTGCCGAGCTTGGTCATATCCTTATAGTCGGGATTGTCCTTGGAGACACCGCCCTCGATGATCGTCGCCCGCGGCTGGAAGCCGTGTTCGACGCACGCGTCCAGGACCTTGGGATTGCTGCGGGAGATAGCGATCCCGACGCGGCCGAGGTCGCCCGTGGGGAGGCCCTTCGTCAGCTTCGTCCAGGACTTGCCGCCGTCGGTCGTTTTATAGATGCCGCCGTTCGGTCCGCCGGAATCGAACCGCCAGGGCTGGCGCAGCCTCTGCCAGAACGTCACATAAAGCACATTGGCATTCCGCGGATCCATGACCAGGTCCATGGCCCCGGTCTTGCCGTCGTTCGGAAGGCCGCCGGCGAGCTTTTGCCAGGTCTTGCCGCCGTCGGTCGTTTTGAACAGGCCGCGGTCGCCCGTGAGGCCCCAAGGATGTCCGGCCGCCGCGACATAGCAGACGTCGGGATCGGTCGGGTGGGGCAGGACCGTGCCGATCGTCTGCGTCGTTTCGAGGCCCATCCGCTTGAATGTCTTGCCTCCGTCGACGGATTTGTACACGCCGTCGCCCCATTCGACGCTGTTGCGGACGCATTCCTCGCCCGTGCCGACCCAGATGATGTTCGGGTTCTTTTGGAAAAAGGCCACGTCGCCGATGGAGGAGGTCCCGTACTTCTCGAAGATCGGCTCCCAGGTCGTGCCGGCGTTCGCCGATTTCCAGACGCCGCCGGACGCGCCGCCGACGAGCACCTGGGTGAAATCCTTGTCCAGGGCGTCAAACGCCGAGATCCGGCCGGTCATGTTGGCCGGGCCGATGTTGCGCCATTTCAGGTCCTTGACCAGGTTCGCCTCCGGGTTCGGGGCCTGCGGAAAGAAGGGGCCCGCGAGAACGAGGGCGAATACGGCCAACAGAGAAATGCGAAGAAATTTACGCACTTCAAGCCTCCTTGTGGATTTTGGGATAGGGATCGTTCCGCCGCCGCTCCGGCGCGGGGAACGCGGGACAGGGCGCTGGAAAGACCATGATGTCATGATTTTGACGTTTCCGCCGGGGAAAATCTTCCTGTGCGCCGTCCCTCATCGATAATGGGGCGATTATATTAAAAAAGGGATAAATATTCCACAAGGACCCCTCTCCCAGGAATTCGCAGACACATACCGAATTCAATAATTCGGTATGTGTCTGCGAATTCCTCGCCTTACGATCGACTTGACAAAAAAAATATGTCGGAATATTCTTCCCTCACATCACGGCCGTGAGGAGGGCTCATGAAAAGCTTCAAGACGATCGCTTTCAGCGTCATCCTTCTGTCGCTCCTCTCGTGCAGGCCGAATATCGTTCCCCCCGGTTGGGACTTCCTTGGAAAACGTCAGGTGAGCTTGGGCGTCGATCATGACACGGTCACGATCCCTCCCGGCGCCAGGACGCTCAGCCGGCTCCTCATCGTCGTACGGATGAACGATCTAGAGCTCTACGACATCAAGGTCACCTTCGAGAGCGGGGAGGTGTTCGACACGAAGTTCCGCGGACGATTCCTGGCGAACCGGGACACGCAGATCGTCGATCTTCCGGGCGGCGCCCGGCGCGTCCGCAGGGTTGATTTCCGCTACCGGAGCCTGCTTCGGACCGCCCGCCGGGCCGAGGTCGAGCTCTGGGGAAAATAGAATAAGTTGGATTCAGCCCTCGAACGCGCTTTCGAGCTTGGCCAGGACGTCATGCTCCCGGAGCGATATTTTCGATTTCTTGCCGATGGGGCCGCCGGTGGCCTCGGCGACCGCTCTGGCCCGCTGGATCAGATCCGCTTTCAGCGTTTCGCGCTCCGCTGCGCTGAGCAACGGGCACAGGCCGCGGATGTAGTAAATCCAAGATTCCAGAAGTCCGCTGGGCGGCCGATGGCCCAGCCACTGCTCGAGCAGGTTGTAACCGATCTGGTCTTTTAGAAGTCCATAGCTCTCCGCCCCTTTAAGGACGGCTTCCCTTTCCTCCTCTTCAATCTTGCCATCCGCCCAGGCCACTTCGATCAGAGGAATGATGGATAGAGTCGCCAGGACCTCGAGCTGGACATTCATCTCGATGAGTTTGCGAAGCACGGCCTCATTGGAGATCCCTGAAACCTTCGCCAGCGTTGCGAGAGAGCGCTCCGTTTTTTCGAGTTGACGCTTCTTTTCAATGAGGACATGGTCCGCCTGGCGAAAGAACATCTCTTCGAGGGCTTTTCCCCTCATCCGAAGAGCGGAGATTTGTTTCGACATGTCCCTTCCTCCCTATGGCGGGAATAAGATTCCGCTTTTTCGCGCAACGCCGCTTTCCCCACGCCAGTCCAAAACAAAACCGCCCGTCACGGCATGACTATATCGCCGGTCGCGGCGCAAAGTCAACTTTGCGTGGGCGGAGGGGGCTTGGGACAGGAGATCCCCGGACGACGGCGGGCGATGTCCTCGGGGGTCAGGGCGTCGTAACGGCAGAACTGCCGGCAGGCCAGGCAATCGGTGCAAGCCGCCTCGATCTTCGGCCGGAAGGGATTCAGTCGGCCGAGGAGGCCGGCGACCAGGGCAAATGAAAAGGCCGGCGCGGCCCGAGAACTTAAGCGAAAATTCGTCCTTGACATAATGATACAATATTAGTATCTTTAAGAACATGAAGCTTGTCAACAGGGAAACCCACCACGCCATCCGGGCTCTCGTGGCGATGGCCGAGTCCGGGTTGGAAAAAACGACGGTCGCGGAGTTGGCGAAGCGGACGGATATCCCGCGGCCCTTCCTCCGGAAGATCGTCCAGACCCTCAACAAGGAGGGGATCCTGGAATCGTCCCGGGGCAAGGGGGGAGGATTCCGTTTCGGCGTGCCTCCCGACCGGATTTTTCTCACCCGCCTGATCCAGGTCTTCCAAGGATCGCTCAAGCTCCATGAATGTCTCTTCCGGAAAAAATTCTGCAACGATCTGAAAGTCTGCCCCCTTCGTCGAAAGATCCAAAAACTCGAAAACGCCATGCTCGCCGAGCTGGCCGCGACGACGATCGGCACGCTCGCCCGGGAATTCGCCGACGGCCGGGCGTCGGAATCTGACATCGGAGGTTAGAGCTATCATGACAAGGCTGAAGCAAAAAACGCTTTTTCCCTTTCTTTTCGTTCTGGCCCTGGGCCCCCTATCGTCCTTCGCCCAATACGAAGCGGACCAAGGGGAACGTTTCTATCAACTGAAGTGCGGGAGGTGCCACGTCGCCTATCTCCCCCAAAAATATACGATCGAGGAGTGGAAGACCATCGTTCGGGAAATGGGTCAGTTGGCCGGCCTCGACAAGAAAGGAGAAGAGGACCTCCTCGGCTACCTCGAAAGAGAAGCCGCCCGCTCGGAAAAGCGCGGCCTTCCGACGAGCCCGGTCCTGGCCGGTTATCTTTACACCGAATATTTTTCCTCGAAAAACTCGGTCGATACGTTCGATATGCATTACCTCAACATCAATCTTTCGGGCCGCCTCCACGAACGCGTGTCCTACCGCGCGGAGTTCGAGCTGGAGCACGGCGGCGGGAAGGCCGAGCCGCCCTTCGTCGAACAAGCGTATATCGACGTTCGGCTCGTCCGGAACATGGCCGTCCGGATCGGCGCCATGCTGACGCCTTTCAACCGCTTCGACGAATTTCACGGCCCGCTCGAGAATTTTCTCGTTAACCGCCCCCAGATGGCCCGGGAAATCGGGGTGAGCGCTTGGAAGGATGTCGGGATCGACATCCACGGCAGCCTCTTCTTCGGAAACAAGTTCTATGTCAATTACGACGTCTACGCCATCAACGGGCTCGGCGCCGGCACTCGCCTCAGAGAGAGCCGTCAGTACTTAGACAATAATGACGCCAAGAGCTTGGGGTTTCGCCTGAGCGGAGTCTTGGCCGACCGGTGGGAAGCCGGTTTTTCGTATCAGCGCGGCGCGTGGAACGGCGCGGGCGATTACGACCTCACCATGACCGGAGTCCATTTCCTAGGCAAAGTCGGCGAACTGAGTCTCTTCGCCGAATATTCGCGCGCTCTGTCCGAGAATCCCGCCCCGACCGGACGGGGAAAGGCGTCCGGGTATTTCGTTCAGGCGTCGTATATTATCAACAGGAAATTCCGGCCGACGATACAGTATGGGACCCTCGACTACCTGGACAACGGGGCCTTGCTCGGCCGGAAGCCGACGGATTTTGATACCAAAGCGCTCGCCCTGGGGATGAATTTTTATCTCACCCAGATGATCGTCTTCAAGGCAGAGTACGATATCATCGGCGAAGGCGCGCGCAAGACCAAGATCGCCAATGACCTCTTCGCCCTCCAGGCAGCCGTTCGGTTTTAGAAGAAAATAGGCTCGCGGCTTTTTCGTCGGGATTCAAGGCTCCAGAACCACAGCCTGGAACTTGGCCGATTTCTTCAGCTTGGTCATGTGGGCTTCGAAGGCCGTCGCTTGTTTCCGCTCTTTGATTTGGGCCTCGATCTGAGTCTTGACCTGGTCCAGCGGCTGGGTCTCTTTCTTCCGCCCTTCGACCTTGAGGATGTGATAGCCGTACTCGGTTTCGACGAGGCCGCTGATCTCGCCGATGGGCACGGAGAAGGCGGCGTCCTCGAAGGGCTTGACCATCTTGCCGTGCTCGAAATCCTCGGAGAGTCCGCCTTTGTCCTTGGAACCGGGATCCTCGGTGAATTCCTTGGCCAGCGCGGCAAAATCCTCACCCTTTTTCGCCCGGGCCAGGATGTCCTCCATCTTCTTGCGGATCTCCGCTTTCTCGGCGTCGGACTTGCCCTGGGTCAGGAGAAGAATGTGCCGGACCGAGGCGGTCTTGTCCTCGCCGTAGGCCTTCTGGACCTCGGCCTCGGTGACCTGACCCGCCGCGGCCATGATCCCCTCCAGGTACTTCTGGATCTTCAAATCGTCGGTGATGTTCTGCTTGACGAACTCGATCCCCATGCCGTTCGTCTTCAGCATTTCCAGGAAAGCCTGCTCTCCGCCGGTCTGGGCGTATTGGGTGTCAAGAGCGGCCTTGATCTCCTCGGGCGTCGGGGACTTTTTGGCCTCGGCCGCCGCCTCGAGGAGGAGCTTTCGTTCGCCGAGCTGGCGGGCGGCTTGCTGGAGGACGCTCTTCAGCCGCGCCGCGTCCATGTCCTTGAGCTGGGCGGCGCGGGTCCCCATGGAATTCTGGAACATCCGGATGACGTCGACGGCCGTGACATCGAATTTTTTGGCGGTGATGAGGACGCCGGGCTTGTCGGGGTCGAGCGCGGGAAGGACCTTGGCCAGGTCCTTGGCCAGCTGATAGGCCGGGCTTCCGGCCGCGACCTTCGTTGCCGCTTCTTTCTTGGACGAGCAGGCGGTGGCGGCGAAAGCCGCGATAAGGGCGACGATGAGGAATTTCTTCATGGTGATCTCCTTGAGGTCCGAAAGAACGGCCTAGTTAATCACACTCGGGGGCGAATTTCAAAGGTTATTTTCCCCGGAGCCGAGTGCTCAGCGCTCGAGGGAAACGTCTTCTCTGTAGTCGACGGTGATCCGGGCCCCTTTCTTGGGCCGGAGGAGATCGACGACCCGGAGAAAGGTCCGGTTGCGCTTCTTCCAGGTCCGGTTCAGGTTCCGGGCGTAATGAGCAATGGCCACGCCGAACCACTGGCCGGCGAAAAGCTTCTGGGCCATCTGTTTGAGCGAGTAGAACTTCTTGTGGCAGACCATCTGCGCCTTTTGCAGGTCGAAGAGGGAAAACCGGGCCGGCTGGAACACGACGTGATGCGCGTCGTACAGGGTCCAGTCATGGAACCGGATGCGGTTCTCGGCCGTCATTTTTTCATAGAATTCCGACCCCGGCAGCGGCGTCAGGATGAGGAACTGGGTCGAGTTCAGCCGGGACTTGATGGCGAACTTGACCGTCCTCTTGACCGACTTCCAGTCGTCCTGGTCGAATCCGAGGACGAACATGCCGTGGATATGGATGCGGTTCTTGCGCAGGACCTTGACGGCATGGACGATCTCGGCCACCGTCTGGTTCTTCTTCATCCCCTCGAGGCTCTCGGGGTTGAGCGATTCGAAACCGATGTAGAGCGTATGGCAGCCCGCCTTTTTCATCAGCCGGACGAGATCGGGATCGCGGGCGACGTCGGCCCGGACCTGGGTCGTCCAGGTGAATTTGAACCGCTCGCGGATCATCGCCTCCAAGAGGGCCTTGGCCCGCTGCCGGTTGGCCGCGAAATTGTCATCGTAGAAAAAAACGGCGTTCTTCCGGTCGTTGTAGCGGCGAAGTTCCTCGATGATGTTCTCCGTCGAACGGAAACGGTATTGTTTGCCGAACATGCCGGTGACGGAACAGAAAGAGCAGTCGAAGGGACAGCCGCGCGATGTCTGAACGGGGATGGAGGACATTTTCGTCCGACTGGCGACGTCGACCTTGAGCAGGGAAAAATCGGGGTACGGGATCCAGTCCAGGTCCCCCGAAAGATGGAGGCGGGGGTTGTGGACGACGAGCCCGTCCTTTTTAAAGGACAAATTGGGGATGTCGGCGTAGCCGCCGCCCCGTTCCCAGGCGTCGATGAAGGCCATGAGCGGCCGCTCCCCCTCGCCCCGGATGACATAATCGGCGTGCTCCAACGCCTCCTCGGCCAGATAGGTCACGTGCGGACCGCCCATGATGACGGGCCGGCCCATCTCCCGGGCTTTGTCGGCGATGGCGTACGCCCGGGGCGCCGTGGAGGTGATGGTCGAGATCCCGACGAGGTCGGCCGCGGCGAGGGCCGTCAGATCGAGCTTCCGGAAATCCTCGACATAGACCTCGACCTCCCAGCCGCGAAGCTGCATCATCGTCCCCAGGATGAGGGTCCCCAGTCGCGGCAGTGGAAACTGGGAAAAGATGTGAAGGTTCGGGGCGATCGGTTCGATCAGAATGATCTTAGGCATCGGGTTGTCCTTGGGGCGTCCCGGTCCTTTTCTGGTTCTTGACCTTGAGGCTCAGGATGTCCTTTTTTTCTTTCTTGAGAAGGCTGTCCCATCGGGCGATTCCTTCTTTAAGGAGCTTCATTTTTTCGAAGAGCGCCTGGAAATCGTTCAACATGGCCTCGAGCTTGGCCTCGACGTCGGCCTTGGACAGCGCGTCCATCTCCGCCCGAACGGTCATGAGGTCGCGGAAATGGCTCGACGCACCCTTGATCTCTTCAAGGGAATAGCCGAAGAGCTGGAGGTCGCGGATAAGTTGGCAGAGATGGACATAGTCCCCGGAATAGAGCCTGAACCCCCCCTCGGTCCGCATGTCGGGCTCGATGATGCCTTTGTCCTCCCAGTGCTTGATCGTCCGCGGGCTGACCCCGGACCGCTCGGCCAGATCGCCGACGGTCAGATAGCGGTCCTTCTCGGAAGACGCTTTTTTCCCGGTTTTTTTCTGGGGGAGGCCGACCTTTTTGATGATCTTCTGCGTTTCCTCCAGGTCATAGCCCAGCTCGGTCAACTTCCGGATGTGGGCGGTCCGGGCCAAGGCCTCCTCGGAGAAAAGGGGCAACTGTTCGTCGGTGAATCCGACCGGCCGGACCAGTTTCCATTTCATCCATTCGGAAAGGTCTGCCGGAGAAACCGCGGCTGTTAGGAGGAATTCCTCCTGGGTGAATACTTTTTTCTCCATTTCTAACCTATACGTATGCTTTCATTAAATATTATCTTATAGTATACGTATAGGAATATATTGTCTTGAAATCTGAATGTCAAGGACTTTTTTAATTTCGGCTAATTCCGGTGAAAGTGAAGGGAGGCGATCCGAAGAGGATTTGGCTTCATGCCTTACGCCTCCCTCCTGAAAGGAAGAGAGTGGAAAGAGTATCTAAAATTATACATGCATTTTTTATGCCAATTAGAAGGCCGGCGGTTCATCCAATTATCAGGCTAAAAAGGGGAAGGTTATGAGCAAAGCACGGCCTGCCATGTAAATCTGTTTTACATATTTCCGATTAAAGATACGTTCCGCTTAAAAAAAACGGAATGCGTAGACGCGATCCCGGAATGCGACTCCGGAATGGCCCAGAATGGCTTTTAGGCGCGTTTTTCGGGTTGGCCGCGAAGGTTGAGCAGGTAATCGATGGATCGGCTCAAGGCCGTCAGGTCGAGCGGCTTGGCGAAGAAATGGCTGATGGCGAGGCGGCTCAGGAGATCCGGTTCGATCATGTCGGGATGGGCGGAGATCATGATGATATCCCCTTTGTATCCGTTCTTTCGCAGTTCGATCACGAGATCGACCCCGTTCATCCCCGGCAACTTGTAGTCCGCGATGATCAGGTCGATGGCGGCCTTTTTGAAGCGGTCCAGGACCTCCTGTCCGTCCTTGGCCAGATAGACCCGATACTGTTTGTTCAGAATCAGGGAGAACGTCTTGCGGATGTTCTCGTCGTCATCGACGATCACGATTTTCTTGGCTAGCATGTTCGGTCCTTTCGTCACACCAGAAAATAAGCAGGTTTTGTGCCAAGTCCAAGGCCCCCTTTCCAGAGGAAAACCTCTGTTTCGGCCTGGCGGAAGCGAACCCGCTCCTAAGATATTTACAGCCCCGTGTAAAATATGAAAGGCGCGGATCAAGGCCGAATGGGGCGGATCCGGCTCGGCCGGAAATCACGGTTCCGCGAAATTCGGCATGTGTCGGGACTAGTGTGATGTACCAGCAATGACTTTACAATGTTGTCATTCCGGACTTGATCCGGAATCCAGTCTTTTTTGTCTGGATTCCCGCCTTCGCGGGAATGACGGTTAAGGGGACGACGGATACGGGAATGACAGTTCCAGGATTATTGTAAAGCCGTTATTGAGACGCAACACTAAATCTCGAGGGCGTAGTCCTTGATCTTCTTGTCCAGCGTCGGGCGGCTGATCTTCAGAACCTGGCTGGCCCGGGTCTTGCTGCCCTTGACCGCGGCCAAGACGTATTGGATATATTCTTTCTCGACCTCTTGGAGCGAGATCAGGTCCTGGGAAAAGTGCTTCCGCTCCTCGGTCTCCAGGGGCAGGTTCTCCTTGAGGACGACATCTCCCTTGGCCAGGATGACGGCCCGCGTCAGCGCGTTCTCGAGCTCGCGGACGTTGCCTTTCCAGGGCAGGTCCGTGAGAATCTTCATGACGTCCGGCGGGACCTTGCGCACGTTCTTCCTCAGCTCCCGGTTGATCTTCTCGACGAGATAGCCGACGAGTTCGGGAACGTCCTCCTTGCGCTCGCGGAGCGAGGGCAGGTTGATCTCGACGACCTTGAGCCGGTAATAGAGGTCTTCGCGGAACTTGCCGCTTTCGATGAGCGCGTGGAGGATATGGTTCGTCGCGGCGATGATCCGGGCCTCGGTCTTCATCACCTTCTCGCCGCCCACCTTCATGAAGTCGCGCGACTCGATGACGCGGAGCAATTTCGACTGAAGGTTGGGCGAGACGTCGCCGATCTCGTCCAGGAAGAGCGTTCCCTTGCCCGCGATCTCGAACTTGCCCCGCGTCTCGCTGACCGCGTCCGTGAAGGCGCCCTTGACGTGGCCGAACAGCTCGCTCTCGAGCAGCGTGTCCGAGATGGCCGAGCAATTGATGACGATGAACGGTTCGTCGCGATAGGGGCCGTTGTAATGGATCGCCTTGGCCACCAGCTCCTTGCCCGTGCCGCTTTCGCCCTGGATCAGGACGTTGGCCCGGGTGTTGGCCACGGAACCGATGAGCTTATACACGTCCCGCATCGGCGACGAGTGGCCGATGATATTGTCGATGGTGTATTCTTTCTGCTTTTCTTCGACCAGGTAGCTGACCTTCTCCTCGAGGGCCTTGACCTGGAAGGCTTTCTCGACGGCCAGGTCCATGGCGATGTAATCGAGCGGCTTGACCAGGTACTCGAACGCTCCCAGCTTGATCGCCTCGATCGTCGTCTTCATGTCGTCGTAAGCGGTCATGATCAAGATCGACGTCCGGGCCGAGAGGTCCTTCATCCGGCGGAGGACGTCAAGCCCGTCGGCATCGGGAAGGCGGATGTCCAGGAAGACGAGGTCGGGCTTCGTCTCGCCGTATTTCCTCAGGCCGGATTCGCCGTCCTCGGCCGTCTGAACCTCGAAGCCCTTCTTCGTCAGATGGGAAGAGAGCGTTTTCCGGATGAGCGCGTCGTCGTCGACGACTAGGATGGATTTCATGGTTCCCCCTCGCCTGGAATCAGGATCTCGAAGACCGTCCCGGGGCTCCGTTTCTTTATGACGCGGATGGTGCCCTTGTGCTGTTCGACGATCTTGCGGGCGTTGGCCAGCCCCAGGCCGAAGCCCGAGGCCTTCGTGGAGAAGAACGGCTCGAAGATGGCTTCCCAATCCTTGTCCGGGATGCCGCAGCCGTTGTCGGAGATCCAGATCCGGACCTTCTTGGGGCGCGCCTCGGCCACCACGGACACCGTCAGGCTGACCTTTCCGCCGTCCGGGACCGCCTCGCAGGCGTTGCGCAGAACGTTGAGGAACACCTGCCTCATCTTGTCGCCGTCGACCAGGACCTCGGGAACGCCCTCCTCGATCCGGCGCTCGATCGCGATCCTCTTCGGCTGGAAGCAGTCCCCGATCATCTTCATTGACTCCTCGATGATCTGGGCTATGGAGAAATGGTCGAGCTGCAGACCGGAGACGCGGGTGAAGTTCAGGAGCTCCTTGATGAACTTCTCGATCTGCCCGATCCCCTCCTGGGTGATGGCCAAATGCTCCTGCTCCAGGGCCCCCAGGCGCCCGTCCTCGAGGACCTTCTGGATGTTGAGCTTGACCGAAGTCAAGGGGTTCCGGATCTCATGGGCGATCGTCGCCGACAGCTTCCCTATCGAGGCCAGCTTTTCCGCCTGGATGAGCTTTTTGTGCGCTTCCTCGATCTGCTCGCGCGAGGCCATCAGCCGGGCGCTCATCTCGTTGAAGCTCATGGCCAGGTTGCCCAGTTCGTCCGCGGATTCGATCTTGATCGGATGGGAGAAATCTCCTTTGGACACGCGGACGGTCCCGTCCATGAGCTTTTTGATCGGTTGGGTGATGCGCCGGGCGAGCAGGGTCGCTCCGATCATCCCCAGAAGAAAACCGGCCGCGCCGATGAGGACAAGGGCCAAGCGGGTCTTGCGGATCTCGGCCCGCATGTCCTCCAAGGACAATCCGATCTTGATCGAGCCCCGTTTGACCATGGGACCGCGGGAGAAGATGGGGATCTCGATCTCGAGAACCCGCTGCAGCTTTTTAGCCAGAAAGACGTCCTTGGTCAGGGCGTCCACGACGTCCACCTGGCTCACGCCCTGGAGCCGGCTGCAGCACCACAGCTCCTTCCGGTCGGCGATCTCCGGGTTATAGGCGATCGGCGCGCCGGACTGGTCGAAGAAGACCACGTACAGGAGCTTCTCGTTCACCTGTTCCCGGATGCTGGCCAGCAGATCGTCGACGTAGTAGTTGGCCAGGTTGCGGAGGTTGAGCTCGCCGATGTTCTTGGCCATCAGGACGCCTTTGTTCTTCGACTCCTCGAAGATCGTGGCGACCTCTCTTTTCTCGATCACTAAGAGGATCGCGCCGACGAGGAAGACCAGGAGGAAGGTGAACCAGACCATGAACCGGGTGTGGAGGGAGATCCGCAGTTTCATTGATGCGGCTCTTTCTTGTCCATCCAAATCTCTTTGGCGTCCAGGTAGTTGAATCCCAGGGGGGGCACCTTGAGGCCGTGGACATAGGACTGGAGAGCGATCCTCTGCTCGTTGGCGAAGAGGGGGATGGCCGGCAGGTCCTCGACCAGGACCCGCTCCATCTGACGGAAGAGATCGTTCCGCCGGTCCCCGCTCCGCTCCCGCTCCGCCTCGTCTAGAAGCTTGTCCAGCCGGAGGCTGGTATACCGCTCATTGCCGAGGTTGATTGCGGCGGCCGACTGGAAGAGGGGCCGGATGATGCTCTCGGGATCGGGGACATCCATGGCCCAATCGACGAGCACCAGGAACGGCTGGCGCAAGTCCTTGGCCTCGGGAAGCGCCTGATAGTATTTCAGATTCAGCGAGATCCCCAGTTTGTCCAGCTGGTCCTCCAGGGCGGCGGCCAGATTTTGATGGGTCTCGTTCCGCGGCAGGGGGAGAAAGAGGTTGACCTTGGGGAAAACTTTCCCGGAGAAGAAGCCCTGCTCGGCCAGGATCATCCGGGCTTTATCGGGGGTGAAATCGTAGGCCCCGTCCAAAGGATAAAAACCCGGCCATTGCGAAGGGATATAATTGTTGGTCGTCCGCCGGTTGAACGCTCCGCCCTGAACGGCCTGGGCCAGCTTGTCTTTGTCGATCCCGAAGGTCAGGGCTTTCCGCACCGAGGGCCTGTCCAACGGGGAGATCGAACAGCTCACCAGCAGGAAGGTGATGTTTTGCAGTCCTCCGTCGATGACCTGACAGCCCGCCCGCGCCAGCCGCTCCGTGAGGAAGGGCATGACTTCGATTTCCTTGTTGACGAACTGGTCGGCCGTATAGAAGGGGCTGATTTCCAGGCCGTCGAGATACGGTTTCTTTTCGCCGAAATAAGCGCTGTTCCGGATCAGGCTGACGCCCGCCTCGACGAGTCGCGGGGTCCGCACCCAGGAATCGAACTTGAAGGGGCCCGTCCCGACCGGCCTCCAGAAAAAGTTTTTCCCCTCGGCCAGGACATTCTCCCGGGGAAGGACCTTGCAGAAGCTCATGCTCAGCAGGGTAAGGGCCGAGACATTCGGATTCAGCCACCGGACCTCAAAAATATTTTTTTCGGGGGTCTTGAAGCCGGCCACGTCCGCGGCTTTCCCCTCGGCGAACTCCCTGGCCCCGACGACCTTGGACAGGAAATATTCGCGAAAAGGCGAGTTTGTTTCCCGGCGGATCAAACGCTCGAAGGAGAACTTGACGTCCTGGGAGGACAATTCCTTTCCGTCGTGGAACTTGACCCCTTCTCTCAGATAAAAGACGTGCGATTTCCCGTCTTCGGCGCGCATCCAGCTCTTGGCCAGCGCCGGGCTGGGGATGAGATCATTGTCGAGCCTGACCAACCCGTCGAAGATCTGCTCCGTGACGAAGACGTTGGCCCCGCCCGCCGGGTCGAGGTCGGGCTTGAACATTCCCGAAAAATCCCGGACGTGGAGAATCCCGCCCGGCCGGGGGGGCTCTTGGGGGAACCGGACCGCGGACTCCGGCAGGAAGCCGAACAGGATGACGGCCGCGACGAAGAAAAGGAGCGCAAAAACCCATCTATAAGCCGGCATCTCTTTAGTTTTCATTATAATCCAACGCGGACCCCGATTAAAGAACGGGAACTTTAAAAAGCAATCTTTATGCCAGGCTGAGAATATCTTAAGTTGTTGATTTCAAATAATATTAAACGGAAAATCAGAAAAAAATCGGCAGATGCCGTGTAAATATAATTTACAAAAATGGGGACATGTACCGAATTTTCTTGAATTCGGTACGTGTCCCCGGCTTTAATTCACGCCGCTCGCCGACCTTGTGCTCTCTTATTTCTGGGCTGCGTCAAGGGACGAGCCTTCGCGGCGGAAAGGACCCCCGGGCAAGCCCGGGGCACCGGCCGCCGTCGATCACCTTTTGGAGGACGCGCATGACGTTTTCGCCCCAGATCTTCTGGATATCCTTGTCGGAATAGCCCCGCCGCAGCATCTCCATGGTCACCCTGTACATCTGGCTCACGTCGGCGCAGTCGGCGACCCCGCCGCCGCCGTCGAAGTCCGTGCCGATGCCGGCATAGTCGACGCCGACGACCTTGATGATGTGATCTATGTGGTCGACGATGTCCTTGACCGCGGCCCGCTCGTCGGGATACTTCTGACGGATCGCCTGAAACTCCTGCCTGGCCTTGGTCCTCTGCGCCTCGTCCTGGATGTTCCGGACGTTCCTCTGCGGCCCGTATTTAGCCTCGAGCTCTTTGAGGGCTTTCTCCCGTTCCGCGTTCGGTGTGGGCGCTTTGAGATAGGCCGAGAGGAAACACATCTGGAGAACACCGCCGTTCTTAGCCAGAGCGCGGATTTGGTCGTCGGTGAGGTTCCGGGGATTGTCGCAGACCGCGCGGCAGCAGGAATGCGAGGCAAAGATCGGGGTCTTGGTGACCTTGAGGACGTCGTAGAACGCCTTTTCCGACATGTGCGAGACGTCGACCATGACGCCCTGCCGGTTGCATTCGGCCACGACCTGTTTGCCGTAATCGCTCAGCCCCCAGTCCGAAGGATGGTTGCGGTCCGTGGACGACGCGCAGATGTCGTTGTCGGAGGAGTGGACGAGGGTCAGGTAGCGCACTCCGCGCTGAGCGTATTGGCCGACGAGCGACAGGTCCTTGCCGATCGCGTAGCCGTTCTCGATGCCGATGAAGGCGATCCGCTTCCCTTCCTTTTTGATCCGGTAGGCCTCGGCCGGGGTCGTCGCCTTGGTCACGAGGTCGGGGTGCTTTTCGCACATCTTATCCACGGCGTCGAGCATGAGAAGAACGCGCGTCTTGGCCTGGGCGTAGCCTTCGGGCGTGAGCGGACCCTGCCCGACGAAACAGCCGAAGAAGAGGGCGTCGAGGCCGCCTTCTTTCATCCGGGGCAGGTCGATCAGTCCGCTGCCGGGCTTACCGGGTTCGTGCCTCTCGCCGACATCCCAGTTCGGCCGGGTCATGCTCATGGCCGTGTCGCAGTGCGTATCGACGGTCAGCATCCTCGCGTGAAGCTCCCAGGCTTCGGCTTCGAGGCCCTTCTCGTCCAATTGGACGGGGGCGGTGGCGCAAGCCGCCAGCCAAACGATCGACGCCAGCCCGGCCAGAACGGCCGCCGGCCTGAAGATCTTAGTCATCTGTCGACTGCTTTCTGCATCATAATATTGTCGATTCTCTTTGAAGGAAAGATACCATGACCGGCTGAAGTGGCCTGGATGAAGGATCGAGGGATAAGCTCGCGCCAGGGTCGTCCCAAAGGCTCCCATAGCGGAGGGGGGTCCCGTCGGTTTTTCCGACGGGGGGAACCGACGGGACTGGTTCCCCAGGGAGCCGGGGACGACCCTGGCGCGAGCATCGCTGATTCCGGATCTTCATCTCCTTCTTTTATTCATGCCGCAAGGCGACGACGGGATCGACCTTCGCCGCGCGCATGGCCGGCAGGATCCCGGCGACCAGGCTGACCATGACGGCGAAGGCGACGGCCCCCAAGACCAGCCACCACGGAAAACGAAAATATTCGATGAAGGGGATCCCCTGTTTGGCCAGGAAATAATTGACGACGCGATTGATGATCCGGCTGACCGCCCAGCCGAGGCCGAGTCCGAAGACCCCGCCCAGGAACCCGATCGCGCTCGATTCGACGAAGAAGATCTTCTTGATGTCGCTGCGGCTGGCGCCGACGGCCTTCATGATGCCGATCTCGGAATACCGTTCCAGGATCGACATCATCATCGTGTTGATGATGCCCAGGGCCGCGACGAAGATGGCGATCATGCCCACGGCCGCCAGGACCATGTCCATGAAGACGAAGCTCGTCTTGATCTGGTTGAACTGGTCGACCAGGGCGAAGGTCGAGAAGCCCATGTCCTGGATCCGGCGTTTGACGGCGTCCACCGAGGCCGGCGAGGTCAGGCGGAGGTTGACCGCAGAATACCCCAGCGCTCCGTCCTTGGCCCGGAACAGATCCCAGATGTTCGTGAAGGGAAGCTTTTCGATCCGCCGCGCCGAGCCCGGAGGGATGAAAATGTCGCTTTGGAGCGGCGTCGGACCCATGAATCCCAGGTTGGCCATGACGCCGACCACGGTGAATTCGTAATCGCGTTTCTTGAACGGAAGCCGGCCGCCCTGAAAGATCGCCGCCAGGTTCCCGGGATCGAACCCGCCGAAATCGAAGGCAAGCGAGGAGAGACGCAGTTTGCGACCGATCACCGCGCCGGGATCGGAGATGTCCATCCGGCGGAGAAGGGTCCGGCTGATGATCACGGCGTCTTCGTCGTCGCGGTCGAAAGGCCGGCCCGCTTCGAGCTTGACGATCTTGGACGAGGTGATCTTCGCCGGGACGATCTGGACCAGCTTCAACTCCTCAATATCGCCGATTCCGACCAGCGCCGGAAAACGGATCTCCGGAAAGACCATCTCGACGCCCGGCAGGCGCTCGAGCCTTTGAATCGCTTCGTCATCCAGCGGCTTGGACGCGCCTTTGCGCCTCGGCTCCTGCGGAGCGGGCTCGTCCGGATCGCGGAGCGGATTCCGGGAGAACGAATCGCCGGGAAGAACGGTGATCGAATTGAGGAGATCGAGCTTGTCGAAGCTCTCCGTGACGTTCTTCTGCAGACCCTGTCCGAACCCAACCATGGCCACGAGCGCGCCGATTCCCACGGTGACCCCGAACGAGGTCAAGGCCGTCCGCAGCTTCATGTCCCGGAGGTTGGACAGGGCGAAATGAACGCACTCGGAGAATCGCATCGTCTACCTGGACAGGACGTAGTCATTCGCGGCGGGAGGGCCGGGAAGGGTCCGGAAATCCATGATCTTGTAGCCCCGGCCGAACAAGGTTTGAAAGGCTTCCCGCGTCCGCATCCGCCACTCCAAGGGGATGCCGCGCACGGCGGGATCGGCCACGTCCGTCTCGCGGAGCAGAGCATAGAAATCGCGGGGGATCCGGATGAGGAGAGGTTCGCCGTCGAGCTCCAGCCGCAGGGCCCGGACGGTTTCGAGATCGAGAGGGCCCGATCGCCCCGGAACGCGGCGATGTTCGACCTCGACGACGTCGTGACGGCCGGCGACGAGACCGTCCAGACGGACGTCCGGCCGGGACTTCGGCTTCTTCAGGTCCCAGACCATGAAGAACCGGTCCGTCGGGACGTCGAGCCGGTTGAGGAACCCGCCGTATTCGCCGTACGTGGCCGCCCGGTATTCCAGGACGTCCATGCCGAAATGATGAATGTTCCGGGAGGCGTTGACGCCGGTCAGCGGATCGAAGGTGCAGGTCACGGTGGTCACCCCGAAGACGTCGGCCAGGACGTCTTTTTGGAATTCCTTGAGGCCCACCCCGAGGCCAAAGCCGCGATAGGCGGGGAGGACTCCGGTGTATTGGGAATAGAACCAGAGGTTGTCCAGGGATTTGAAGCAGATCTTCTTGTCGCGGACGCCGACGAAGCCGTAGGAAAAACCGACCAGATGGGCCCGGTCCTCGATGAACGACCCGGACGGATCGGCGACATAGGCGGCGAGGAAGAGGCTGCTTCCGTCATGAAGGTAATTCTCGCACATCATGTTCCGCGAGCCCGGCAGATTGTCCTCGGCACAACCCCAGATGTCGTTGCGCAAGGCCTCGTATCTCAGGTAATCCTCGGCCGTTCCCGAGGTCTCGACCTTGAGCAGGAATCTCAGCTCTTTGCCCGACAGAATTTTTTCCTGACGCCCCATGTTCAAGTCCCGATTTTAGTCCAAGCGGGGGGTCGTTGCAAACGAAAGATAATTATTATAAGTTAAGGGCTTCTTAAGGAGTATGGCCATGCCGAAATCGATCCGGGCCGCCTTCGGATTCATCGTCCTCGTCCTTCTCGGGGCGGTCCTCTACGGGGCCGATCTGACCGTCAAGGTCGTCCAAAGCGAGAGCGACCTTCCGGAAAAATTCTCCACCATCTGGAAACCCGGCGACATGGTCGCGTCCGACGGCCAATATCTGCTCCTCATCGGAGGAAGCCGGCGACCTCAGATCACCCAGATGGGGTATCCGGCCCCCGACGCGATGGGAAGCATCCTGGGATTCCTCCCCGCCGGCAAAAGACTCCAAGCCACGGTGAACATCGGGGCCCCCCAGCTCCGGATCAAAAACAAGACCGAATATGCCGTGTACAAGAGCGTGACCTTCGGGCCGAAGGCCGCGGCCGACGGGACCGTGACGTTCACCTGCACGGCCGTTCACGAAAAAGCGGACTGGGGCAAGGTCGAGATCACGACCACCTATCAGCTCTTTCCGGGCCAGGGCAAGATCGTGCTCGCCTCGGTCCTCAAAAACACGGGGACCGTCGACTGCAAAGACCTGAGCTATTCGCTGTATTTCAACGCCAACCACACGTATTCCTTCAGCCCCTACAACCGGACATCCACGCCTCAGCTCAATTTCCGCGTCTATCCCCGAAAAGCCCATTATCTGGGCTGGCTGAATTCGAACCCGGTCGAAGAGGGCGAGCACCGGAATCCGGGCCGGCTCGCCCCGGGCGCGACGTTCAAGGTCCAGTACACGCTCTATGCGAACACCCAGCCGGACAACCTGCTCCAAACCCTCTATGAAGCGCAGAAGGCCAAAACACAGAGGGCCGCCTTCGCCTTCAAGAACGTCGAAGGACCGTTCATGGAGGTCATCGTCCGCGAGCTCCAGACGACATCAGTCTTCTTCCGGACGTTCCTCGAAGAGCCCTTCGCCTTCGATATTTCCCTGCCGGAGGGGACTTATGAGGTCCGGGCGAATGTCTTCCCCTCCGTCCGCGAGAAGTTCCTGACCGTGAAATCCAACGCGGAAAACCTCTGCGTCCTGGCCGGTCCCGCCTTGGGAACGGTCAAGGTCAAGATCAAGAACGGCAAGGGCGAATATGTCCCGGGCAAGGTCAGTTTCATCGGGCTCGATCCGACCAAGACGCCCTATTTCCGGCCCGAGAACCCGCGCGACACCGGACGCAATCATGAGGCGTTCAAGAACTCCGTCTATCCCCCTGAGGAGGGCATGGAGGTCCGGCTGCCGGTCGGCATTTACCTCGCCTCCGCCTCCCGGGGTCTTGAATACACCCGGGACGAGAAGGTCATGGAGATCCTCAAGGACGACGTCCAGACGCTCGCCTTCACGGTCGACAAGGTCATCGAGACGCCGACCTTGATCGGCCTCGATCCGCACATGCACACCCAGAACTCCGACGGCCAGATGCTCGTTCCCGAGCGGCTGCGCTCGATCGTCGGGGAGGGCGTGGACGTGGCCGTCGCCACGGACCACAACTACGTCACGGACTACGCCACGACCTTGAAACGTCTCGGGTTGAACAAATACCTAGCCGTGGTCCTCGGGAGCGAGGTCACGAAGAGCGCCGTCATCCATTACAACACCTACCCAATGAAGCTCCTTGATGGGGAAGAGATGAAGGGGGCCATCAGCGTCGTTCCGGAAAAGGCGACCGCGCTTTTCACCTCCAGCCGGGCCAAAAATCCCGAGGCGATATCCCAGGTGGACCACCCGCGGGCGGGAGACCTGGGCTATTTCAACAACTACCAGCTCGACAAGGAGACGGCGGCCTTCGCCAATCAAGGGTTCGACCTCGCCTTCAACGTGTTGGAGGCGATGAACGGCCCGACCTTTTTTCGCGGCAACCAGGACTCCATCGAGGACTGGCTGCATCTTTTGAACCGCGGCTACTTCTTCCCCATCGTGGGCTCCTCCGATTCCCACGCCATCGACGGGGGCGAACCCGGCTTCTCCCGGACCTATGTCTTTTATTCCGGCGGCAGGGGCGACGCCCTCGACGCCGAGGCCCTCTTCCAGGCCCTGCGCAAAGGCCGCTCGTTCGTGACCAACGGACCGTTCATCGACTTCAAGGTCAACGCCGCCGCGGTCCCCGGCGACACGCTGACCGCCAAGGACGGCCGGGTCGATCTCTCTATGAAGGTCAGCGGCGCGCCCTGGATTTCGGTCGACGAGGTCCGGCTGATCGTCAACGGGGAGCGGAGGATCGTCTTTCCCGTCAAGGCGGCGGACACAGCGCTCGAAAAGTTCCGCCTCCCGAGCCTGGGCATCGCCCTGGACCGGGACGCGGCGCTGATCGTCGAGGTCCTGGGCAAGAGGACGCTCTATCCCGTCGTCCAGCGCCAGACGGCGGAAGGGCTGGCGACGAACGCCGCTCTCCCTTACGCCCTGACCAATCCCATCTTCATCGACGTGGATGGCAACGGCAAGTTCGATCCGGTCTGGCCGGACAAGGTCCGGATCAAGGCCGAGGCCAAAGAGGACGCCAAGTAGCCGCTCATGGCTCAACCCGAGAAGAGGGCAGAACCGGCCGGTCAGAGGGTCGCCCTCATCGTCAACCCGAGGTCGGCGAAAGGCAGATGGCTGCGGCTGCCGAAACTTCGGGAATATATCCACGCGGCGTTCCCCGGCCGCGTCCATGACCAGGCCAAGGACAAGGCCGGCATGATCGAACTGTCCCGAAGGCTCAGCCTCGAGAACGACGTCCTTGTGGCGCTGGGCGGCGACGGGACGATGGCCGACGTCATGCAGGGCATATTCGAGGCGGGACGGCAGAACGCCGTCGTGCTCGGGCTCGTTCCCCTCGGCAGCGGGAACGCCGTGCGGCGGTCCCTGCGCATCCCCAAGCAGATCCGGAAGGCGGTCCGGCTTTTAGAAACGGGTACGCCGAAGCCGATCGACGTGATCGATGTCGGCGGGCAGATCGCCAGCCTCGTCAGCATCGGGGCCACGGCCAAGACGACCCACAAGAAATCCCAATCCAAGATCCCCGGTCTGCTCGGCCACGTCCTAGCCTCGAGGATCATGTTCACCTATCCCCGGGAGGAGATGGAAGTGGACCTGTTCGACGGCCGGGACGACAGGGGCCGCCAGTTCGACGAGAAGAGCCTCAAGCTCAAGCTGTACGACTGCATCGTCAACAAGATCAATTATTTCGGTTACAACTGGGCGATCGCCCCCAAGGCCCGCATCGACGACGGCTATCTCGACGTGACGTTCTTCGACATCCGGGCTTACAGCTACGTCTTCTATTTTCCGCTGATCTACACGGGCCGCTACCAGAAGATCCTCAAACATTTCAAGGTGAAGAGGATGCTCATCCGGGGCAAGGACCTGCATATCCAGTACAACGGCGAGATCATGCCGGTCCGCGACGAGATCGAGCTCAAGGTCCTGCCCAAGGCCCTCCGGGTCATCGGCCCGCGCTGATCTTTTTTCCCTCCGCGCCACCCGCGCCTCGCTTTCTCCAAAGGAACGGCCTCAGAGTCAGGGCCCGGAGGCTTGACAGCGGCGGCCCGGCCAGAGTATATTTTTTTTTATGGGAAAATAGAGAGCTGTGCATGATCCTTGTTCCAGCGACCGAACGCCAAAATACATATGTTTGGGGAAAGGATCGACCATGACCCGCAAAGATTTTTTCAAGTCGGCCGGCCTCGAGCTGAGCCCGGCGGACGCGGAGGATCTATGAAGAAGAGTGTCTTCCTGATGCTGGCCGGACTGACGCTGGCCGCCTGCACGACGAACTTTCATCTCGATTTTCTGGGCAAGGACAGCCTCGAGGAAGTCGTCCTCGTCCCGAGCGCAGCGAAAGAGAAGATCCTCGTCATCGACGTCGAAGGGATGATCAGCTCGCTCGCGGGGCAGGGCGCTCTCGCGCGCGAAGGGGACGTCCTATCGCGCGTCTATTACCGGCTCGAACGGGCCGCGGCCGATCCCCTGGTCAAAGGAATCATCCTCCGGCTCGAAACGCCGGGCGGCGAGGTCACGGCCAGCGACATCCTCCACCACGAGGTTCTTCGCTTCAAGGAACGGACCCGCCTGCCCGTGGTCGGGCTGATGATGAGCGTCGCGGCCTCGGGCGGCTATTACCTCGCTGCGGCCTGCGATGCGGTCCTCGCCCACCCATCGACGCTGACCGGCAGCATCGGCGTCATCTCCATTTTCCCCAGCGTCGAAACGCTCTTCGACAAGATCGGGGTCAAAATGACCATCATCAAATCGGGCGGCATGAAGGATTCGGGAAGCCCCTTCCGGACCATGACCGACGAGGAGAAGAGATCTTTCCAGGCCATCATCGATGAATATTACGAAGACTTCTTATCGGCCGTCCTGAAAGGCCGGAAGGGCAAACTCGGGGCCGAAGAGCTGCGCCCGCTCGCCGACGGCCGGGTCTATACGGCCAAGCAGGCCCTGAAGCTGAAGCTCATCGACGAGATCGGCTATTTCGACGAGGCCAGGAAAAAGGTTTTATCTCTCGCCGCGCTCCGGGAGGCCAAGGTCGTGGCCTATACCTACTATCCGAAATCCAAGACGAACATTTACGCCGCGAGCATGGCCGATCCCGTGGTCCTGGACAAGAAGGGATTAGAGAGCTGGCTGCCTCAGCTCAAAGCCGGGTTCTACTACCTCTGGCTGCCGGATTACAAGTGAGGCCGGCGGCCGCGTCGCTCAAGATCCGATCTTCGCCGAAATCTCGAACGCCGGCGGCGCCAGGATGTGTCTTTTAACCGTGCACTGGTCCGCGGCTTTGATGACCGCGTTCCGGTATTTCTCGGGGAATCCGGGGGGCAAAGAGATGTCGATCGCGATCTTCGAGATCATCCGCGTCTCCGGGTTCCGTTCCGTTCTCATCGACAGCGTCAGGCCCTCGGTCGAAAGCTGCCGCTCCCGGCAGAAAGCGACGACGAAATAGCCCGCGCAGGCCGCCAGCGAGGCCAGGAACAGGTCGAACGGCGACGGAGCGGAGTTCGTTCCGCCCGCATAGGCGGGCTGGTCGGTCCGAAACTCAAAGCCTTTGTAGGAGACATCGGCGCGGACCCCTCCGGGCAGGGATACCGACAAGGTTTCATCGGCCATGGGAGAACTCTCCTTTCCTTGACATCAACGTTTTTTCAGGACGCAAAACGACCGCTTCGGCTCCGTGACCCCTTTATAAAAGACCGCCAACAACAAGCGCCGGTCCTTCTCCGTCATGGCCAGGCGGCCGAACAGGTCGAAGATCATGTCCGTGACGTATCGCCGGTTGGCCTCGTGCATGAACTCCCTGTCCTCCAGGATGCCGGCGATCCGGCGAAGGCAGGCGTCTTGGTCCCGGCGGGCCAACGGCTTCTCGAACGGGACGGGACCGGCGGGCCGAGCGGCCGAGAACAAGGGGAAGAGGGTCAGGAGAACGGCCGAAGCGAGATTATAGGAAGGCTGCCGCGCCGCCTGGGGGATGGTGAAGCGGAAGTTCGAGCTCCGCATCTCCTCCGAGGTCAGGCCGGTCCGCTCGTTGCCGAAGAGGAGCCCGATCCGCGTCGAGGAGGGGAAGGACAGCATTTTTTCCACGGCCTCAGCCAGCGGCATCGAGGGGAAATTGGTCCGCCAGCGGGCCGTCGCGGCGAAGACGAGGTGGAGGTCGGCCACGGCCTCCTCGAGGCCTTTGAATAGCCTCGCCTTGTTCAAGATCTCCTCGGCATGGACCGCGGTCCGGAACGCCTTGACGCTCAGCCGGCGGAGTCCCGCCAGACGCAGGTCCCGGAAGCCGGTGTTCGCGAGCGCCCGGGCGGCCAGGCCGATGTTCTCGGGATTCTCGGGCCGGGCCAGGATCACGGAAAACATGGCCGTATTATACAAAAAAGTGGGGTCGCGTCTCCACTTTCCACTTTTCGCGGCAACCGTTCGAGTCAAGGGACGAGCCTTCGGCTCGCCACTCGCCCGTGGCTTTTAACCACGGGCGAGTACGGCGGAAAGGACCCCCGGGCAAGCCCGGGGCCCCGGCCGCCGTCGACGGACATTCCCAAAAGTGGAAAGTGGAGACGCGACCCCGGTTTCGGGACCGTCCCGGCCTATTCGGGTTGTCTGTCCCAAAAATTGGAGTATAATGACCTCCGCGTTTGGGAGGGACCCCTCCCTCCGTCTCCCCTATCATGAACGGGGAGTAACAGTTTAGGACGAAGGGACATCAAGAATGACCGACAAGAAGAAACTCGAAGCGCTCTTCAAAAAACACGGATTCACCGATTTCCGCTGGATCGACCCCCAGGACATCGTCGTCGGACAGTGGGTCCGGATGAAATGCATCTTCGGCTGTTCGGAGTACGGCAAGAACGCCTGCTGTCCGCCCAACACGCCGCCCGTCGAGGACTGCGAGCGCTTCTTCCGCGAATACAAGACCGCCGCGATCTTCCACTTTCACAAGAAAGTGGCCAAACCCGAGGACCGCCACGCCTGGTCAAAGGGGGTGAACGCCAAGCTCCTCAAACTCGAGCAGGCCGTCTTTCTCGGCGGCCAGGTCAAGGCTTTCCTGATGTTCATGGACAGCTGCTCGTTCTGCAAAGGCTGCGCCCCGAACCGCGCCGCCTGCAAGGAGCCCAAGCTGGCCCGGCCCGGAGCGGATGCGATGGGCATTGACGTCTTCTCCACGGTCCTCAAGGCCGGCTATCCGATCGAGGTCCTGTCGTCCTTCGACCAGGCCATGAACCGCTACGCCTTCCTGTTGATCGAATAAATATATCCGGTGACACCCTAATTCGCAGACACATACCGAATTCCGAAGAATTCGGTATGTGTCTGCGAATTAGGAGAAAGGAGAACGGCCATGTGGTGGGAAGATAAAATCATGCGGACGTTCCGCTGCCGCCTGCGGCAGGCGCCGGGCGTCTTGGGCCGCCTGTTGTCGGCCTTCGGAGACGAGGGCGGGAACGTCGGAGAGATCACGATGCTCCGGATGGGCAGCACCCATACGCTCCAGGACATCGTCATTTTCGCCGACGACGAAGCCCAGCTCGAACGGCTCGTCCGGGTCATCAAGGGCTATCCCGACGCCGAGCTGCTCGAGATCAGGGACGACGTCTTGGAGATGCACCAGGGCGGGAAGATCGCCATCCGCAGCCGCTACCGCATCAACACCCTCGAGGAGCTCCGGCGCGTCTACACGCCGGGCGTGGCCCAGGTCTGCCTGAAGATCAAAAACGAACCGCGGCTCGCCCGGCGGTACACCGCCATCCGCCACTTCGTGGCCATCGTCACCGACGGCACGGCCGTGCTCGGCCTGGGCGACATCGGCCCGCTGGCGGCCATGCCCGTCATGGAAGGCAAGGCCAGCCTCATGGAGACGCTCTGCGGACTGTCCGGCGTTCCGGTACTCCTCAATACAAAGGACCCCGACGAGATCGTCGAAACGGTGGTGAACATCGCCCCGACGTTCAGCGCCATCCAGCTCGAGGACATCTCCGCGCCGCGGTGTTTCGAGATCGAGACGCGGATCCAAGAGCGGGTGCCGATCCCGGTCATGCACGACGACCAGCACGGGACCGCCTGCGTCGTGACCGCGGCCCTGCTCAACGTGGCCGAGCGCTCCAACTGCGGCGCGCTTAAAAACTGCCGGATCGGCCAGATCGGGCTGGGCGCCGCCGGCATGGCCATCGCCAAGATGCTCATGTATTTCACCGGCAAGCCGGTCCTCGGCACAGACCTGTCCGAGGCCGCCCTGGAGCGGCTCGAAGGGTACGGAGGGAAGCGTTCGACGCTCAAGGAGATTATGGCCGTTTCGGACATCGTGGTCGCGACCACGGGCGCTCCGGGCCTGATCAAGAAGGATATGGTCAAAAAAGGCCAGATCATCCTGGCCCTGTCCAATCCCCATCCCGAGATCGAGCCCGCCGCGGCCATGGCCGCCGGCGCGGCCTACGCGGCCGACGGGAAAGCGGTCAACAACGTCCTCGGGTTCCCGGGGATCTTCCGCGGGGCCGTGGACGCGGACGTCCCCCGCATCACCCAGGACATGCTGATCGCCGCGGCGCGGGCCATCGCCGAGGCCGCCCCGTCGGGAGAGATCGTCCCCAACCCGCTCGACCGGGCGCTCCACAAGAGCGTGGCCCGAGCCGTCGCCCGCGTCGCGCTCGAACAAGGATTGAACCGCGACGACCTGACCGGCTATTTCGATTGAAGAAGAAGATCCTCCTCTCGGCCTCGCTCTTCCACGCGCTGAACGACGCCGCGTCCATCATCACCCCGACGATCTTCCCCATCCTCTACAGCCAGGGCTTCCTGATCACGAGCTACGCCCAGATCGGGCTCCTCTCCAACCTCGGCCTGCTCACCACGCTGATCATGCAGTTCCTGGCCGTCCGCCTCTCCTACCGGCACGAATACCGGCACCTCCTGCTCGCGAGCGGGCTGGGCATCTGCGCCGCCATCGCCCTCGTCCCCTTCGCCCGGACGTTCGGCATGCTCCTCCTCTTCTTCGTCCTCGTCCGCGTCTTCAGCAGTTTCTATCACCCGGTCGTCATCGCCTGGATCTCCAAATCGCGGGCCGGCTCGGGGAAGGAGCTGGACGACGCCATGGGCATCCAGAGCGGCTCGGGGAACGTCGGCGTCATGCTGGCTTACCTGAGCGTGGGCTTTTTAGCCCAGCGCTGGTCTTGGAAGACGCCGCTCTTCGTCTGGGGCTTCGCCGGCCTCGGCCTCGTCGGGCTGGGCATGCTGGCCTTGCGCGGCGTGTCGTCCCGGAACGAGGAGCGCGCCGCCTCGCTCGGCCCGGCGTCCTGGGCCCGTTCCCTCCTGGCGATCAAGCGCTTCATCCCGGGCTTTTTCTTCGGCGGCATGGGCTGGTCGGTCACGGTCTATTACGCGCCGTCCCTTCTCAACCACAGGTTCCACATCCCCATGGGGCGGACCGGCCTCTATCTCGCGCTGTGGATCGGGATCGGTACGATTACGGGGTATGGGTATGGAACGTGGAGCCGGCGCTTCGGCCGGAAGAACGTCTTCTTGTTGAGCCTGGGCGGGGCCGTCGTCAGCCTGCTGCTGATCGGGTTCGCCCCATTCAAAGAATTGGCCGTCGCCGGGTTGCTCGCCTTCGGCGGATTCCTCCTGATGACCTACCCGTCGCTCCACACCTTCGTCGGTTCGACCGTTCCGCCGGAAGGCCAAACGCAGGCCTTCAGTTGGGTCTCCAACATCCAGCTCATATCGGGAGCCCTCATCTCGCTCGCGGCCGGCTTCCTCTCCGACGCGTTTGGCATCCAACTGCCGTTCATCCTGACGGGGATTCTGACGCTGGCGATATTCGCCTTCTACGCGGGACGGGGCCCGGAATTCTTCGGGGCAAAAGCAGAGACTCCCGGAGAGACGCTGATCGACGGGTTCTAGGTCAGCCCTTTTTCTTGAAACTGACGGCCAGGCTGCTCCGCGGAGCGGCCATGCTCGTCTCGAAGTCGGGGAGACCCTTCATGTACTCATAATAGCCGCCGGGCCCATCGTCGTAGCCGCGGCCGAAGCCGCCGCGCCCGCCGGAGATGTTATGGGCGGCGAGGCAGCCGCCCGGTTCGAGCTTCGGGATCACGACCTTGGCGTAGTTCGTGTACCACTCCTTGTCGGCGTCGCTGAAAACGAAGTCGAAAGGCCCCTTGAGCTCGGGCACCAGACGATGGGCGTCGTCGAGCCGGGCGTCGACATAACCGCTGAGCCCGGCTTCCTTGAAGTTCCGAAGCGCCTGCCGGTGCCGTCCCTCGTCGATCTCGACGGTGATCAATTTGCCGCCCGTCTTGCTCAAGGCCCAGGCGATCCAGATGCCCGAATGGCCCGTCGAGGTGCCGATCTCCAAAGCCTTGGTGTACTTGTTCTTGAGCACCAGATCGTAGAGCAATTGTCCGTCCGATTCAGGGACGTTCATATCCCCCCATCGATATCTCATTTTTTCCAAGAAGGCCTTCACCTTGACGTCAAGGGACGTGTCGCTCTGCGCCGCCATCACGAAGAAAGGCAGGACGAACGACAAAAGCGCGATCGAGCCCAGGCCGAGCCGGATCATCAGGCGTCTCTTCATCGCATCCTCCCGCTGGTCATTTTTTAGAGACCGGCCGCGCTTCGCCGGCTAATAGAGGCCCGTGCTCCCGAAGCCGCCATCGCCGCGCGTCGTGCCGTCGAGGTCGTCGAGGCCGACGACCTCGACGACCTTGACCTCGTGGACGGGCTGGATAAGCATCTGGGCGATCTTCATGCCCTTCTTGATCTCGTAGGATTCGCTGCCGAGGTTGATCATGACGACCTGGATCTCTCCCCGGTAACCGGCGTCCACGACGCCGGCCAGCTTGTGGACGCCCCGGAGAGAGATCCCGCTCTTGTCCCAGATGAGGCCGACATGGCCTTGGGGAACGGCGACTTTGATCCCGGTCTGGACGGCCCGGATCTCTCCCTCGTCAAGGACGCAGTCGACGCACGAGAACAGGTCGAGTCCCGCGTCGCCCGGATGGCCGTAGGACGGCAACTTGGCCTCGGGGTGAATCCGTTTGATTTTCAGTTCCATGACGACCTCGCAAAATCGCATTAAAAGGGGGACACATAAAATCGGGGACACGTACCGGATTCAAGAGAATTCGGTACATGTCCCCATTTTATGGTCCATATTCCCATAATACTATATGCCTTCGACGCGGACTTCGGAGAAATGCGGCCGGGCGATGTCGGCCATCCTCTGGATGTCAGCCGGACCGAACGGCTGGATCTTCCCGTAGTCCGGATCGAGGGTGTTCGCCGGCGAGAATTGCTGGAGCTGATAGACGGCCGACCCGCTCAGCCAGTCCGAGATCTTCCGGATGTCCTCGTCGCCGACCAGGCCGGGTACGACCGTCGTCCTGAAGAGACAGGGGCGGCCGGAGTCCCGGACGATCCTGACGCTCCGATCGACGTCGGAGGGATCGACCTTCGAGCGGGTGACCTCGGCGTACCGATCGGGCGCGGCCTTGATGTCCAAGGCCACATGGTCGACGAGCCCCGCCTCGATTAAGTGAGCGAGACGGTCCGGCTGCGAGCCGTTGGTGTCGAGCTTGACGAGAAGGCCCCGGCTTTTAAGGACCATGAGGAGCTCCTCCAGGTCGGGCGCGGTCAGCGGCTCTCCGCCGGAGACGCAGATCCCTTCGAGCCAGCCTTTTCGGGCGTCGAGATAGGCCAAGAAAAAATCGGAAGGAATGACGGCCAGGGTCTCGGGCCGGACGATCAGGTCGGCGTTATGACAATAGGGGCAGCGAAAGTTGCAGCCGGCCAGGAAGACCGTCGAGGAGATGAAGCCGGGAAAATCCTTCGGGGCGAACTTCTCTAGCCCCTTGATCTCAACCACGTCTCAAGCTCCTGCCGCGTGTTGACGACCGCGGCGACCGTTCCGTCCTCCTGGAGGACGAGCGTCGGGAGGATGATCGAGCCCTTGTCATCGCGCTTGATGTGACCCAAGAACTCCCGGATCTTCAGCCGGCCGTCCTTCTCCTCGACCTTGAACTCGCGGGCGGCGATGGCCGCGTCTTTGAGGTAGGCTTTGAGGTCCTCGCACTTCCGGCAGTTCGGATAGGTGAAAAGCAGATAGTCGATCGCCATGGCCTCAGCCGATCGCCGTATAGGGGGTCCGCTCCTTGAACTCCTGCTGTTTGCCGTCGTTCCAGGTCCGGACGGGCCGCAAGTAGCCGACGATCCGCGAATAGACCTCGGTCTGCGCTCCGCACTCGGGGCAGGCGTGCTGCTGGCCCTTGAGGTAGCCGTGATTAACGCAGACGCTGAACGTCGGGGTGATGCTGAAATAGGGGATCTTGGTCTGGGCGATCCGCTGGACAAGCTTGCGGCAGGCGACGGGATCGATGGCCTCCGGCAGGAACGTGTGGAAGATCGTCCCGCCGGTGTAAAGGATCTGGATGTCCTCCTGGTGTTTGAGGGCCTCGAAGACGTCGCGCGTCGCATCGACGTTGAGCTGGGTCGAGTTCGTCAGAAACGGGTGCTTCTCCGTTCCGGCGGTGATGATGTTGTGGTATTTCTGCTTGTCGAGCCGGGCCAGGCGGTAGGCCGTCGATTCGGCCGGCGTCGCTTCGAGGTTGTAGAGGCTGCCCGTCTCCTCCTGATACTGCCGCAGGACGCTGCGCATGTACATCAGGATGTCGATGGTGAAATCCCGGCCCTCGGGCGTGCCGATCCCCTTGCCCAGGAAATTGAGGCAGGCCTCGTGCATGCCGCAGATACCGATCGTCGAAAAATGGTTGTTGAAGTGGCCCAGATAGACCTGGGTGTAGGGCATGATCCCCTTGGCTAACATGTTGTTGACGATCTCGCGCTTGGTCTCGAGCGACTCCTTGGCCATGTCCATCAGATCCTTGAGCCGGGCCTTGTACTCGTCCACGGTCTTGGAGGTGTAGCCGATCCGGTTCAGGTTGATGGTGACGACGCCGATCGAGCCGGTCGAGTCGCCGGGACCCCAGATGTTGCCCGGCCGGCGCATCAGCTCGCGCTGGTCGAGGTTCAGCCGGCAGCACATGGCCCGGATGTCGCCGGGGTTCATGTTCGTGCCGATGTAGTTCTGAAAATACGGGATGCCGTACTTGGCCGTGGCCTCGAAGAGGAGCCGGGCGTTCGGCGAATCCCAGTCGAAATCCTTGGTCAGGTTATAGGTCGGGATGGGGAAGGTGAAGACGCGGCCCTGGTGGTCGCCCTCGACCATGAGCTCGAGGAAAGCCTTGTTGATCATGTCGACCTCGGCTTGGTAGTCGCCGTAGCACGTCTCGAGATCCCGGCCGCCGACGACGGCCGGCTTGGCCTTCATGTCGTCGGGGATGGTCCAGTCGAAGGTCAGGTTGGAGAAGGGCGTCTGCCAGCCCCACCGCGAGGGGACGTTGAGCCCGAAGATGAGCTTCTGTATGTCCTGCTTGACGTGATCGTAATCGAGCTTGTCGTGGCGGACGAACGGCGCGAGGAACGTGTCGACGCTCGAAAAGGCCTGGGCGCCGGCGAACTCGCCCTGCATCGTCCCGATGTAGTTCACCATGTGGAGGGTGGCCGTTTCGAGGTGCTTGGCCGGAGCCGAGTGGACCTGGTTGGGGACATGGCCGAATCCCTTGCGGAGGAGGTTCTCCAGCGACCAGCCGGCGCAGTAGCCGACGATGGGATAGGACAGGTCGTGGAGGTGGAAGTCGCCGTCTATGTGGGCCTTTTTGACCCTCTCCGTGTAGATCTGGTTGAGGGCGAAATTGGACAGCACCTCGCCGGAGACGCGGGCGTTGAGCCCGGAGAAGCTCGTCACGCCTTCGTTGCTGTTCTCGCGGATCTTCCAGTCCGCGTCGTTGATGTAATCCTTGATCAGGCGTTCGAGGTTGATGCCGGTCTTCTTGGCCTCGCGGATCTCCTTGTGCCGGTCGCGGTAGAGGATATAGGATTTGGCCACTTCGTGGTAGCCGCGGCGCATGAGGACCCTTTCGACGATGTCCTGGATCTGCTCGACCGAGGGGATGGTGTAGCCGCCGAACTTCTCCTCGAGCATGTAGGTGACGATGTCCGAGATCGTCTTGGCGTCCCCGTTCTGAGTGACCCCCTGAGAGGTCATGGCCTTGGCGACGGCGGTCGTGATCTTGTCCTGGGTGAAATCGGTGATCGTTCCGTCCCGTTTTTTGATGCGGGCAATGACTCGCGATTCCATCTTCCTCCTCCTTTCCCTTTCGACAGCGAGACGAACAGCCAACGGATCAAAAAACTCGCCGGTTACGCCAATATCTTGTGGAATTTACGATCGTAAATACAATATCTTGTATCTACGATTAGGAATTTATACCTATTCAAAAGCTCTGTCAAGTGCTTTTTTGAAAAAAAACGGAGGGGCTATTTCTTTCCGTATCAAATACATATCGACTTCGAGCAGTGCTCGGCCAAAGTCCTTTAATCTTATCGGAATGGGGGTGATCAGGCTTTGACGCCGAATTTTTCAAGCTCGGCGGCGAGGTCGGTCCGAGCCGTGAAGAGAATCCCCTTGATCCCGAGCCGGGCCGCGCCGTCGAGATTCTCCTGGAGATCGTCGATGAAGAGCGCGTTCTCCGGGCGGGCGTCGAGGAGCCGCAGCGCTTCCCGATAGACCCGGGGGTCGGGCTTCATGGCCCCGACCCTGAACGAGAGGACATAGGCGTCGAAGATCTGGAGCTCCGGAAAAACGCGCTCGATGTGGCCATAGCGGGCGGGATCGGTGTTCGAGAGCATGGCCAGCTTGTACTTCGGCTTCAGCGCCCTGACGACATCCAACGCGGAGGCATTGGCCGAGAAGACATCATTATAGGCGGCGTAAAAATCGTCGCGGCTCACCCGGGCCCCGAGCGCCTGGACGGCCCTCTCATGGAATTCGGCGGGCGTTATCCTCCCCGTATCGAAGAGATCGAGCAGCTCGATGTTGTCGTGGACCACCGCGCGGATGTCTTCGAGGGAGCGGGAGGTGTATCCCGCCAGGCGTTGGAAGAACCGCCGGTTGTCGAAATGAAGGAGGACCTGGCCCAGGTCGGAGATGACGGAGTCGATCATGCCGTTTTTTTCGCCGCTTCTTCCAGCTTGCCGCCTTCGCGCGCGTCCGCCCGTTTGAGCAGGACGGCGAAGACGAGCCCGGCCACGCCGAGCCCCGCGAACATCAACATGCTGCTCGTATACGCATGGGTCAGGTCGCGCAGGAGCCCGTTCAAGAGCGGAAAGAGGGCCATGCCGATGTTCTGGATGGCCGTCATCAAGCCGAAGGCCATGCCGACCCGCTCCTTACGCACGATCAGCGGGACCGAGGGCCACAGCGCCGCCGGGACGAGGACGAACGCGGCGCCGAGGGCGATCATCGGATAGACCGGGTAGATCCGGGTCAATCCCATGGCCAGGTGACTCGGGATGAGGATGAGCGAGCCGATGATCATCAGAGTGGTCCGCTTGCCGATCTTGTCGACGAGCCGGCCGGCGAACGGCGCGAGGACCATCGAGGCGAAGATGATGATCGAGGAGATGCCGCCGGCGGTGCTGAAGATGTGGAGGAAATTGTTGAAGACCTGATTCAAGAACCCGCCGCCGGTCGCGGCGACCCGGGCGATCCCCCATTTGTCGACAAAGAAGTCCGTGGACAGGTTGGTGAAGGGAAAGATCGCCGCGTAGAAGGTCAGGCAGAGAAAGGTCACGTACCAGAACGTGGGCTTGAACTCCCGGATGTCCTTGAAGACGATCTTGTCGCCGCCGCCTTCGTCCTTCAGCTTGAGGATGCGCTCGGCGCGGCGGTCCATGAAGATATAGACCAGGTTGCCGAGAAGGGAGATCAGGCAGGCGGCCGCGGCGACCAAAAGCGCCGCCCGGTACGTCTTGAAGTAGCTCGTGAACAGCTCGCCCGTGTTGAAGGCGAACAGGGACCCCATGCGGCTGACGGTCAGGGTGATGCCGAAGGAGAAAGCGAGTTCCTTGTTTTTGAACCAGCGGGCGAGGATCGCGCTCTGGGCCACGATCAGCGGCTCGGAGCCGGCGCCGAAGACGAACCGGCCGAGGAAGAAGACGGGGATGCTCTTGGCCTGCCAGACGATGACCGCGCCGATGAAGACCAGGACGGAAAACAGCAGGCTCGCTTTGCGCGTGCCCAGTTTGTCGATGAGCATCCCACCGACCAGAACGGCCAGGATGGCGGCGACGCTGTAGGCCGTGAAGAGCGCCCCGACCGTTCCGCGCGCCGCGCCGAGGTCCTGGACGAGGGTCGGGGCGATGGCCGAGACGATGTCGTAGGCAAAATAGCTGCCGAAGGACAGCAGGGCGACGAAGACGAGGATGCTGAAGCGATACAGCGCCCGTGACGGGTGGAAAGCGCCAGGGGCGGCTGGGAAGTTCTCGGCCATGAAAGTCAAAGGCTACTTTTTCACGCCGGTGACGGGGACGGACAGGCCCAGGTCCGCGACCGAGACCAGGCCTTCGAGCTTGTCGGCGGCGAGCTTGAGGTCGAATTTGATCGGCCGCTCGGCGCCGTCCGGCGGCGTCGGGGTTTTTGCCTCGAACTTCAGGGTCTGGCCGTCGAATTCGATGCTGGTGAGCGGGGCGTCCTTGAACATGCCGTTCTGCTCGCTGAGGGTCCCTTCGAGCTTTCCGTCCGTCACCTTGAGGACGAGCGGCAGGGTATAGAATTCCTGGCCGGCGTTGACCTCCAGGGACCAGTTGCCGACGATCTTATTATAATCGACTTTCGCTGGGGGCGGATTTTGGGCCGGAGCCGCAAGCGCGACGGCGCCTAACAGGATCATCATCAGGCCGAACTTCGTGGCGATTTTCATGCGATGACCTCCTTCATCGATCAGCGGTCCTCTGGACGGACCATGAAGACGGATTTTACCATGCCGGACGGCGACGTTGTCAATTCTTTTTGGGGTCTGACCGTCGAACATTTCCGGGGACACGATTGAATTAATCGGCCGGAACGATTAGAATTCGGCCTGATGAACAAAACCTCGAAATTCTCCACGGCCGGATTCGAGCCATATGAGCGGGAGATCCGCCGGGCCGTGTCCGACATGGAGCTTGGGGCGGTCATTCCCCGGATTTGGAAGAAAGACCCGACGGTCTGGAAAGACAAGGACGTCAAGGGACGAGCCTTCGCGGCGGAAGTGGACCCCCGGGCAATGCCCGGGGCACTCACCCGCGATGTAAATACGCGGCTGAGTACGGCGGAAACGGATCCCCAGACAAAGCCTGGGGCCCCTGCCGCCGCCCCGGCCGCC
>JAUYDS010000133.1 GCA_030691735.1 Candidatus Aminicenantota bacterium | reverse complement strand
CCGAGGGCGACGATGAACTTGTTGTCGGGTCCGAGGGGGTCGATCCCCGGCTTGAGCTCGTCATAGAGGATTTTCGACGCGAATCCACGCCCGCCGACCCATTTTTGGGCGAATTCCTCGCTGTAAGCTTCTTTTTTTTGGCTTTTGGTCGTGAGGTTGACTCTCAGAATATTGCCGGTCCAGCCGTACATGATGTCATGCCTCCCTGTGATCGATGATAGCAAGATGATGGACAATATTGGTACCATAGCCCCGTATTTTAGTCAATCGACGGCCGCCTTGACAGCGGCGCAAGGCCTGGATATAGTCCCATGGTGCCTCTCCATGAAGGACAGCGCCTGACCCATTTTTTAAAATGACCGAAAAAAACGGCCAAACCTTCGCGGAAAAGATCAAGCAGACGCTGATCGGAAAACCGCGGAACATCAAGGACCCGACCCTTTTTCATAAGCTGGCTTTAATTCCGATCCTAGCCTGGATCGGGCTGGGAGCGGACGGTCTGTCTTCATCCTCCTACGGCCCTGAGGAAGCGTTCAAGACGCTCGGCTCCCACACCTACCTGGCGCTGTTCTTGGCCTTGGCCACGGCGGCCACGGTCCTCATCATCTCCTCCGCCTACAAACGCATCATCGAATATTTTCCCTCGGGCGGCGGCGGATATATCGTCGCTACTCACACGTTGGGCGAAAAAGCCGGGGTCGTCTCCGGCGCGGCACTCCTCGTCGACTATATGCTGACGATCACGGTCTCGATCGTCGCCTGCGGCGATGCCATCTTCAGCTTCTTTCCGGCCTCCGCCCAACCCTACAAAATTCCTTTCGATATCCTGGCCATTCTGTTGCTCGTGATCCTGAACCTGCGGGGGGTCAAGGAATCCGTGACGTTGCTTGCGCCGATCTTCATCGCCTTCGTTATCACCCATATCCTGATGATCGGCTACGGCATCCTCTCCCACATCCCCCAGATCGGGCCGGTCACACAGAAGATCGGGGGGGATTTCAAAATAGGCCTGGCCACGCTCGGCGCGGGGGGGATGCTGATGCTCTTTCTGAAGGCCTTTTCGATGGGCGGAGGAACCTATACGGGGATCGAGGCCGTCTCGAACGGCCTGCAGATCCTGCGTGAGCCCCGGGCCCAGACCGGCAAGAAGACGATGGTCTATCTGGCGACCTCGTTGGCCGTCACCGCCGCAGGGATCCTGGTCTGTTACCTGTTGCTTAAAGTGCAGCCGATCGAGGGCCAGACGCTGAACGCCGTGCTAGCCGGCAAAGTGTTCGGGGGTTGGAAGATCGGAGGCGCGCTGGCTCTCATCACCATCTTTTCGGAAGGCGCTATACTGCTCGTGGCCGCCCAGGCGGGGTTCGTGGATGGCCCCCGGGTCATGGCCAACATGGCCGTCGATTATTGGTTCCCTCACCGCTTCGCCTCCTTATCCAGCCGGTTCACGATCCAGAACGGCGTCCTCCTCATGGGCGGCGCAGCCGTCATCCTGCTGCTTTATTCGAAGGGCAACATCACGACCCTCGTGGTCATGTATTCGATCAACGTCTTCCTGACGTTCTCCCTGTCCCAACTGGGAATGTCCCGCTTTTTCATCAAGAACCGGGCCAAAGAGCCGAAGTGGAAAAAATACCTTCCGATCCACCTCATCGGCCTAGTCGTTTGCCTGACGGTCCTCGTCATCACCTCGATCGAAAAGTTCGCTCTGGGCGGCTGGCTGACCTTCCTCATCACCTTCATCGTCATTGTCGTCTGCTATCTGACGCGCTCTCACTACAATAAGGTCCGCGGCGGCGTCCGGGAGCTGGATGAGCTTCTTTTGCATATCCCGGCCAAGGGGCCGGTCAACACCGCGCCGGTGGACCCCAAGGTCCAAACCGCTATCCAGCTCGTCAACGGCTACAACGGCTTCGGCGTCCATACCTTTCTGACCATCATCCGCAGTTTTCCCGGTCTCTATCGGAACTTCATCTTCGTTTCGGTGGCCGAGGTCGATGTCGGTTCGTTCAAGGGCTCGGATGCCGTTTCCTCGATGGAGGGTTTGGCTTGCGAAGCGCTTCGGAGGTACGTCGAGCTGGCCCGAAAACTCGGTTTCGCGGCGGATTTCAGATATGATCTGGGGACCGATATCGTCAAGACCGCCAGCGAACTCGTGGAATCGATCGTCCAGAAATTTCCGAAATCGACGGTCTTCGCCGGCCAATCGGTGTTCCGGCAGCCGAGTCTGATCCACCGGATCATGCACAACGAGACGGCCTTCGCCATCCAGCAGGAGCTCCGCTGGAAGGGGATCACAGCCGTTATCCTGCCCATCCGGATCAATATTTGAGCGGCCCCGAGATTCCGGATTTCCCGTTGACTCATTAGCCTTTTTCCGATATAAAATAAGCGTTTTCCAAGGTCCGTCATCATGCCCGAAAAACACGATATCGAGTTCAATCACATCGCCGTCGAGGGCGTGTTCAAGTCCGGCAAGACCAAGCTGGCCGGTCTTCTTGCCCAGAAGCTCGGGGGAAAGGTCGTCCTCGACAAGACGGACAATCCTTACCTCAAGGACTTCTACGATGAGAAGGAAGGGGCCGCCTTCCTGTCCCAGCTCGTCTTCCTGGTCAACCGCTATCACCAGCAGGCCCGCCTCGTCCAGAGGGACCTGTTCGAGGAGCGGATCTTCTGCGACTACATCTTCGAAAAGGACAAGATCTACGCGTTCCAGACGCTCACCGACGACGAGCTGGTCGTCTACGAGAAGATCTTCGGCGTGCTGTCGGAGCGCATTCCGAAACCCGACCTCATCATCTATCTCCAGATCGCGGTACCGACCCTCGTTCGGCGCTTGGCCAAAGAGGGCAGCTCCCTGGAGAAGAACATCTCGGAAAAATACCTGCAGGACCTGATCGAGGCCTACGATTATTTCTTCTTCAATTATCAGGCGACGCCGCTGCTCGTCGTCAAGTCCGACGAAGTGGACCTGGCCCGGGACGCGGACCTCGAAGATATCATCGATCAGATCAGGCAGATGAAGAAGGCCTCCTTGTTCTACGTCCCGCCGAGCTACGCGGGCAAGGACGCCAGGAGAAAGTAGCCCAAATGACTTTACCCCAATCCCGCGATACCCGGCGGGATGGGGAGAAAGGACAGGCCATGACGGACACGACGCTCCCGAAAGTCACGATTCCTTCGCTCCGGTCCAAGAAGGCCGCGGGCGAGAAGATCACGGCCCTGACGGCTTACGACTATCCGATCGCTCGAATCCTGGATGAGGCGGGCATCGATATCATCCTGGTCGGCGACTCCTTGGGGATGGTTGTCCTCGGCTACGAGAACACCATCCCCGTCACGATGGACGAGATGATCCATCATACGAAGCCCGTCGTCCGGGCAGCGAAACGCGCCCTGGTCGTCGGCGACATGCCGTACTTCTCGTTCCATCTGTCGGAACGGGAGACCATCCGCAACGCGTCCCGCTTCCTCAAGGAAGCCGGAGCCCGCGCGGTCAAGGTCGAGGGCGCGTCGAAAAAAAGGCTGAGACTGATCGAGGGCCTGATCGAAGCCGAAATCCCGGTCATGGGGCATGTCGGCCTGACGCCCCAGTCCATCCATCACCTCGGGCAATTCAAGGTCCGGGGCGGCGCGGCGATCGAAGCCGAGAAGCTGATCCGGGAGGCCCTGGCCCTGGAAAAGGCCGGCGCTTTCGCCGTCGTCCTGGAATGCATCCCGATGGAGGTTGCCCGGATCATCTCTGGAGCCCTCGCCGTGCCGACCATCGGCATCGGCGCAGGACCCTGGTGCGACGGCCAGATCCTCGTCTTCCACGACATGGCCGGGTACGAGTACGGCTATCTGCCGAAGTTCGTCAAAAAATACGCCGACCTTCAAAACATCCTGGGCGGGGCCGTGAACGCGTATATCCGCGACGTCCGGACGGGAGCGTTCCCGGGCGATGAGCATTCCTACCATATGAAGCCTGAAATGGCCGCGGCGCTCAAGAAAATCAGGCCCTGACGATGACGGATTTGGCTTAGGGTTGAACCGATGAGGATGATCACCGCGATCCCCGAAATGAAGGCGGCGGTCCGGGCCGTCAAGGACCGCAAGGAAACGATCGGCTTCGTCCCGACCATGGGCTATCTCCATGAAGGCCATCTCAGCCTCGTCCGGTCCGCCCGGCAAAAAACCAGGGTGACGATCGCCAGCATCTTCGTCAACCCGACCCAGTTCGGTCCGAACGAGGACTTCAAGGCTTACCCTCGAGACCTCGACCGCGACGCGGCGATGCTCGAGCGGGAAGGAGTCGATCTCCTTTTCCATCCATCCGCCGGGGAGATGTATCCCGAAGGCCACCGGACTACCGTCGAAGTCCTTGATCTTCAGGACAAGCTCTGCGGCCGGTCGAGGCCGGGCCATTTCCGCGGCGTCTGCACCGTCGTTCTCAAGCTTGTCGAGATCGTCCGGCCGGACATCGCCTTTTTCGGGCAGAAGGACGCCCAGCAGGCGATCATCCTGAAAAGAATGGTCCGCGACCTGGACCTCGACGTCCATCTCGAGATCCTGCCCATCGTCCGCGAAGCGGACGGACTGGCCATGAGCTCCCGAAACACGTATCTCTCGCCCCTAGAGCGCCAAGCCGCAATCGTCCTGTCGCGGAGCTTGCGAACCGCGGAAGTGAAGATCGGAAAGGGTGAGCGGAGGGCGGAAACCGTTCTCGCGGCGATGCGGGAGATGGTCGGACGAGAATCCTTGGCCCGGGTCGATTATATCGAGGCCGTCGATATGGATCGCCTCGATCCGGTCCCGGAGATCGCCGACGGGACCCTGATCGCCTTGGCGGTCTATATCGGCAAAATCCGTCTGATCGATAACCTGATCGTGCGTTTGGAGAAGTGAAGGAATGCGAAGAACAATGTTGAAAGCCAAGATCCAGAAAGCCGTGGTCACCGAAGCCGACCTAGATTATGAAGGAAGCCTGGGTCTGGACGAGAATCTGATGTCGGCCGCCGACATGATCCAATTCGAGAAAATCCACGTCTACAATGTCACCAACGGGGAACGGTTCTCGACGTATCTGATCAAGGAAACGGCCGGCTCGGGCAAGGTCGCAATCTACGGGGCCGCCGCCCATAAGGCCGGGCCCGGCGACCAGCTCATCATCGTCTCCTTCGTCCAGCTCGAAGTGAACGAAATCGAGTTCTTCATGCCCAAGATCGTCATCCTGGACGGACAGAACCGGATCAAAACGATCAGCTGAACCCGATCACCCTTCCGCCTTGAGCGCGGCCTCCAGCGCCGTCCCGTCCTCGACTCGGGTTGCGACCATCAAGGCGTAGATTTTTTGGAGCTCGTCCGGCGCCAGCGCCGGCTCTAGGTCTTTCCGGGCCCGTCCCTCGTCATCCAGTATCTGCAGCATCTCGTTCCTCTCTATTTCAGGGCCCACTCCTTGAGCTTTTCGTACGTCATCTCGCCGCACACGGCCTGATTGGTCTCCGTGTTCAGGAAGGTCGGGACCCGGAGCTGACCGCCGCATTGAGGGGTCAGGATCGGCCGGTACGACCGCATCAGATCGGCGTTCTTTTCATCGTGCCAGACCTCGTCCTTCTCGATCGAAATCCCGGTCTCTTTCTCCAGCTGGTCCACCAGCGGTATCATCGCCCGGCAGTGAGGACATTCGCGTCCGTGAAACATAATGAGCTTGGCCATGATTTACCTCTCCCTCAAATTTGTTATCGTTTGATGAACATTCCGCACCAGCATTCTCCCTTGGCCACGCCCTTATAAGTTTCGTGGACGAGGAAGTTGCAGGGGCAGATGATCTTCAGGTCTTCCTCGAATTCCTTGGTCATCAGCCGGCAGGGGCAGTATTTGAGCCCGTGGTTCCGTTGGTTGTTGAAGACGCCCTCGAACAGCGTCTCCAGCCGGGGCCGGTCGGGATTGACCATGAACTCTTGGCCTTCGGCGAATTTATGGATCGCCCGGAGAAAATCCTCTTTGGTATACGCGCCCTCGGCCGCCGCGCCCGTGATGATCTTCGCCTCTGAGGCAGAGATCTCAACGTAGGCGTTTTTGACCTTGCAGGTCGGACAGATCTCGGGCGGTCTGATCCCGTAATGGATATCGTTGCAGACGAAACAGCGCCAGAACGTTTTCTTCATGATCGAAGCTCCTTAGAACGTCCGGAAGATATTGAAGCCCAGCCGGACGTCGTTCTTGAGGTCGCCGCCGGGAACGAACTGATCGGCGACGAGGCCCATCGAGTTCAGGACGAAGACCTGAAAAACGTGGCCGCCGATCTTCTTTTCGATGCCGAACCCCCATCCGTTCGCCGGGGCCTTATGACCCGAGATCACGGGCAGGTATTCTCCGATGAGGGAAATGTCTTCGAGCACCATCCACCGGCCGCCGAATCCAAGAGAGAACGTTCCCCTGTTGCTCGGATCCCCGTGCGTCGTGTTCGTTGAATAGCAGGGGACGAGCATCAGCGACAACCGATCGCTGAGCTGATAGGCCAAGCTGAGCTGAACGTTGAGGCTGATGTTTCCGGAGGCGAAAAGGTTCCGGTCGGATCGGGCTTGGGTCACGAGGCCGGCGTCCGCGAAAAGCGCGGCGGAGAAGGGGAGGTGGGGGGAGCTGTTTTGATCGAGCATCCGCCAGTGGAGCCCGAGCTCCATCTCCTGGTCGGCGTTCGTCCGGCCGATCGAGATCCCGAGGTTTTCGCTTAGGCCGTACCCGAAGCCGAGAAGGATGATCGCCGACGAATCCAGGCCGTAGAAAGCGGTGTAGCCGCTCCGGATCGGTTCGCTGAATCGGTGCGAGATGCGGAACAGGAAGCGGCCCTTCTCGATCGGTTGCGTTGTGGGGAGGTTGATCAGCCGCGTTCCCCAGAACGCGGGCTTAAGAAATTTTTTTTTTGCGTATCATCTGCCGCAGACGGCGCCGGCCCTTCGGGTGAGCGGCCCTTCAAACTCAGGATCCAATCCTGGAAGGCCTTGAATTCGGCGGACTTCAGGGGCGTCCCATTGAGGGGCATGCGCTTCCCTTCGATCTCCCTGTCGCCCCGGATCTTCATCAGGAGGTAGCTTTTTTCGGGAGCGGCCGCGTCGAGGATCTTCAGCTCGGGTTTTTCCCGGCTGGGGACGTTGAGCGCGGAGGCGGGGAACTTGTCCGGCTCAAAGCTCAGGTTCATGGGCGCATATTGCCCCTGGTGGCAGCCGGAAACAGCGCAGTTCTTGTGGATCGCCTTTCTGACCGAGTCGGGCGGTGCCGCCGGTTTCTGAGCCCAGGCCGCGGACAGGGCGATCCCGGCCCAAAGGACGGCGATCCAAGGGATTTTTTTATTTTTTGTCTTCATCGGGACTCCATAAGCCAGGCTATTTTAAGTCTGCCGCCGGCCTTATTCAAGCCGGCTCCCGCGTTCCGCTATATATTACAATTCCTATAATAATACCGTATATTCAGAAAGTCAATCGGGCCGAACGATGCCGCCGGAGGGGAGTCCCGGAATCCCTTCTCTTAAATCGTTTTGAGGAAAGCGAGGAGATCGGCCAGGTCTTGTTCCGTGAGACCGGTCATCGCCGGCATGGACTTGAACGGGGTCTTGAGTTGCCGGAGGATGCTGTCCACGGTCACCGGCCGCCCGCTGACCGGCAGGGAGGACCGCCGGAACAAACCCTTCAGCCCCGGGCCTATCTTTTGGTCTTCCCGGTCGGAGAAATGGCAGCCGGCGCAGCGGCCGGCAAAGAGCCGCGACCCGGTCTCCATATTTCCTTGAAGTTCGGTTTGTTTCGCTGCCCCGGAGGCGGTGGCGGGAGGATAGATCTTCCCGCCTCTCAGGGCATAATAGCCGGCCGATCCAAGGACGATGACCAGGGTCAGGACGAAAACGGTCATCCCCAGGGTCGGGACGATCCGGAGGAACAACTTAAAGAATTGGACGCTGAGAAACTTCAGGAGGAAGATCGCGAAAAGGGAGAGGGCCAGCGTATAGTGAATAACGACCCGCGGAGAGACGCTGTCGCCCTCGGCCGCCAAGAAGTCGGCTCCGAGGGTGATGAGGACGAGGAGAAGCAGGCCGAAGACGAAGCCCGCGGTCCTATGGACCTTTCTAAGGACCGCCGGATCGGCCTTTTTTTCGGCTTTTCCCAGGAGGGTGAACATGGAGAAAGCCGAGGTCAAGGCGGCGATCAATAGAAACAGAGCGATGATGGATTTGATCAGGAAGAGAGGCATCGATAAACCTTTCTTGCCCTCTTAGTCCAGCCGGTAGTTGGGCGCTTCCTTGGTGATGGTCACGTCGTGGACGTGGCTTTCCTTGAGCCCCGCGGCCGAGATCTTGATGAAGCGGGCCCGCGTCTTCAGTTCTTCGAGCGTCCGGCAGCCCGCGTAGCCCATGCCCGACTTGAGCCCGCCGACGAGCATTTGAATGATCGAGGCCACGTTGCCCTTGTAGGGGACCATCCCCTCGATGCCCTCGGGCACGAGCTTCGTTTCCGGCGCCGAGTCCTGGAAATAGCGGTCGCGGCTTTTGCCTTCCTTCATGACCTCCATGGAGCCCATGCCGCGATAGATCTTGTATGAGCGCCCCTGATACATGACGGCCTCTCCGGGGGCCTCGTCCGTTCCGGCCAGGATGTTGCCGATCATGACCGAGCTGGCGCCCGCGGCGATCGCCTTGGTGATGTCGCCCGAGAACTTGATGCCGCCGTCGGCGATGATAGGGATATCCTTGGCCCGGGCGACCTTATAGACATCGACGATGGCCGTGATCTGGGGGATCCCGGCGCCGCTGACGACGCGCGTCGTGCAGATCGAGCCGGGGCCGACCCCGACCTTCACCGCGTTGACTCCCAGATCGATGAGGTCGGCCGCGGCTTCGGCGGTGCCGATGTTACCGGCGATGAGCTCCAGGCCGGGGAATTCCTTGCGCAGCATCTTGACCGTCTTCAGGACGTTCTGCTGGTGGCCGTGGGCGGTGTCGACGATGATCACATCGACCTTGGCGTTGATGAGCGCCCGAGCCCGGTCCAGTGTCTCTTCGCCGACGCCGACCGCCGCGCCGACCAGCAGCCGCCCCAGCCCGTCCTTCGCCGCGTTGGGGTACTGGATCCTCTTCAGGATGTCTTTGTAGGTGATCATCCCTTTGAGATGGTGATGATCGTCCACGATCAGGATCTTCTCGATCTTGTGCTTATGGAAAAGCTTCTCGGCCTCTTCGAGCGAGGTCCCCACCGGGACGGTGACCAGCTCCTTGGTCATGACCTTTTCGATGGCCAGGTTGAGCCGGGTCTCGAAGCGGATGTCGCGGTTGGTCAGGATCCCGACGAGCATGTTGGCCTCGTCCGTGATGGGCAGGCCGGAGATCCGGTATTTCTGCATCACGTCCTTGGCTTGGAAGATCTTGTCCTGGGGCCGCATGCTGATCGGGTCGTGGATCATCCCGCTTTCGTGGCGCTTGACCTTGTCGACCTCGTCGGCCTGGGCTTCGATCGGCAGGCTGCGGTGAACGATGCCGATGCCGCCCTGCTGGGCGAGGGCGATAGCCATTTTCGATTTCGTTACGGTGTCCATGGCGGCGCTGATGAGGGGAATGTGGAGCGGGAGGTTCTGACTCAGCCGGGTGCCTACGACGGCGGCCGAGGGGATGACGTCGGACTTGGCCGGAAGGATCAGGACGTCGTCGAAGGTGAGCCCTTCTTTGATCGGTTCATCCAACATGGCTCCTCCTTGTCATCTTTTTTTCCGTTTGGACGGGATCATCGACCGGGCCTGCCGGGCTTTGGGAGCCGGCGCGGCGTGCGGCTGCTGGTAGTAGACCGGTTTCGGCCGCCGCTGGGCCATCTCCATCTCCTGGGGCCTCTCGGCCACGGGCTGGATCAGGAACAGGTAGCGGACCGTGTCGTCCTCGATCCGGTCCAGCATGGCCTGGAACATGTCGAAGCTTTCTTTTTTGTATTCGACGAGCGGGTCGCGCTGACCGTAGCCGCGCAGGCCGATGCCTTCCTTGAGGTAGTCCATGCCGAGGAGATGGTCCTTCCATTGGGTGTCGATGACCTGGATGAGGATGATGCGCTCGAACTCGCGCATGGCTTCCGGACCGAGCTGCGCTTCCTTCCGCTCATAGACGCCGATCAGGTGCTTGAGGACGATCTCCCGGACCTCCTCGGCGCCGACCTCGGCCCATTTGAGGCCGAGCTCGTCGAGGGCCACGCCGAACTGGGCTCCGACGGCCTTGCGGAAGGCCTCGATGTCCCATTCGTCGGCGGGCTTGTCCTTGTTGATATAACTGTCGAGGAGCCAGTCCAGGATCTGTTCGACGATCTCCAGGACGTATCCCTTCATGTCCTTTCCGTCGAGGATCTCGCGGCGCTGGGTGTAGATGGTCGAGCGCTGCTTGTTCATGACGTCGTCGTACTCGAGGAGGTGTTTGCGGATGGAGAAGTTCTGGCCTTCGACCTGCTTCTGAGCCCGCTCGATCGCCTTGCTGACCATCCGGTGCTCGATGGGGACGCCTTCCCCCATGCCGATCCGGGCCATCAGCCCCGAGATCCGCTCGCTGCCGAAGATGCGCATGAGGTCGTCCTCGAGGCAGAGGAAGAAGCGCGACGATCCCGGGTCGCCCTGCCTGCCGGCGCGGCCGCGCAGCTGGTTGTCGATGCGGCGGGCCTCGTGGCGTTCCGTGCCCGTGATGTGGAGTCCGCCCAGAGCGACCACTTTTTCGTGTTCGTCCTTGGTGATCTTGACCGTTTCGGCCAGGGCCTTTTCCCATTGCTCAGGGGTCATCTTGGCCGGGTCGACGCCGGCTCGCTTGAGCTGTTCCCGTGCCATGTATTCGGGGTTGCCGCCGAGGAGGATGTCCACGCCGCGGCCGGCCATGTTTGTGGCGATGGTCACCACGCCGATCCGGCCCGCCTGGGCGATGATGGAGGCCTCCATCTCGTGATATTTGGCGTTGAGCACGACGTGCTTCAAGCCCTTTTTCCGGAGCAGGGAGCTGAGGTGTTCGGATTTTTCGATCGAGATCGTCCCGACCAGGACCGGGCGGCCGACCTTGTTGCTGTCGAGGATCTCGGCGGCCACCGCCTCCCATTTTTCCTTGGCCGTGCGGTAGATGACGTCGGGGTTCTCGAGCCGGATGAGGGTCCGGTTGGTCGGGATCTCGACGACGTCGAGACCGTAGATCTGCTCGAATTCGGTGGCCTCGGTCGCGGCCGTACCGGTCATGCCGGCCAGTTTTTTATACATGCGGAAGTAGTTCTGGAAGGTGATCGAGGCCAGCGTCTGGTTCTCCTGCTCGATGCGGACCCTCTCCTTGGCCTCGAGGGCCTGGTGCAGCCCGTCGCTGTAGCGGCGGCCGGGCATCAGACGGCCGGTGAACTCGTCGACGATGATCACCTGGCCTTCCTTGAGCATGTAATCGACGTCGCGCTTGAACAGATGATGGGCTTTCAGGGACTGGTTGATGTGGTGGACGAGGTCCATATTGGCCAGGTCGTAGAGGTTCGTGACGTTGAGGGATTTCTCCGCCTCGGCCACGCCGTCCTCCTGGATGGAGACCGTCCGCGTTTTTTCGTCTACTGTGAAATGCGTGTCCTTGTGGAAACGGCGGACGAGCTGGTCGACCTTGTAATAGAGATCCGTCGACTCGTCGGTCGCCCCGGAGATGATGAGCGGCGTCCGGGCTTCGTCGATGAGGATGCTGTCGACCTCATCGACGATGGCGTAGTTGAACTCGCGCTGGACGAGGTCGGAGCGGCGGAACTTCATGTTGTCGCGCAGGTAGTCGAAGCCGAACTCGTTGTTGGTGCCGTAGGTGATGTCGCAGCGATAAGCGCGCTGGCGCTCCTGGTCGTTCAGGTCGTGCTGGATCGTGCCCACGTTCAGGCCGAGGAATGTGAAGATGGGGCCCATCCATTCCGTGTCCCGCTTGGCCAGGTAGTCGTTGACCGTGATGATGTGGACGCCCTTGCCTGCGAGAGCGTTGAGGTAGGCGGGGAGGGTGGCGACGAGGGTCTTTCCCTCGCCCGTCTTCATTTCGGAAATGCGCCCCTGGTGGAGGACGACGCCGCCGATGAGCTGGACGTCGAAATGGCGCATCGCCACTTTGCGCCGGCCGGCTTCGCGGACGACGGCGAACGCCTCGGGAAGGATGTCGTCCAGGGCCGCGCCCTGGCTCAGCTTGTCCTTGAATTCCGCGGTTTTGACCTGAAGCTGAGGATCGGAAAGGTCCTTGACGCGGGGTTCAAAAGCGTTGATCTCGGCGACGAACGGCCACAGCTTTTTGAGGTCGCGTTCGGTCTTCGTCCCGAAGATTTTGTCGATAATGAACTGCAACATTACCCATTTTTACCAGAAAGGGTCGAGATTTGTCAATTTGGAGGGCTCGGGGAAGAAGCCTGCACCCTGGCGGAAATCTTAACGCCTGCACGTTTCTGTTTTTCCGGCGGCTGATACAAATCGTCGACGCGGCGACAGGGTGGCCCCCGGCCCCCTGGGGAACCAGTCGCTCTCCGATCAATTCGTGGGATCATGCTCCTTGGAAGGAAGGCAGGGAGCGAAGCGACCGTTGGAAGGAAACCCGATATAAGGGTTTCCTTCCAAGAGTGACCCGGCGGTTCCCCCCTCGGCCAAGCCGAGGGGACCCCCCTCCGCTATGGGGGCCTTAGGACCAACCCTGCCGTCGTGTCCTTAAATCTGCCGCCGGAAAAAACCGAACAGCAGAGGCGAGATTTCCTTTTGGTCGCTTCGCCTTCTTCCCCTCGCCAAGACTGAGAAAAAAGGTTCGTGGCAATAGGGAGATCCATTGTTTTAACTATTGATGAGCGAAGGAGTGGGCGAACACTATATCCAAGGATTAAACCGAAAGACAAGATTGGGGAACGGCTGAAGCGACCATGGAGGGTTCAGCCTTTCCGAGCCGTCCTTCGAGGGAAATCCGAACAATGCGACGAACAAATGCTCCTTGGAAGGTTAGCAGGGAGCGCAGCGACCGTTGGAAGGAAACCCGTTCAAAGGGTTTCCTTCCAAGAGTGACCAGCCGGCCCGGAAGAGGCCGGCCGGCGAAGCATGTTTGACGTCCCGGCGAACCCCCGTAATTAGGAAGCCGGGACGGAGTTCTGAGCCGCCGAGAAGGACGGCGAGGAAACGGCGTTAAAAACCCGAGTTGGGAGCGAAGACGTTTCCCGATCTTGTCTGGAGGATCCGCGACCGGGAGAGCGTTCGCCCGCTTCGAGCGAGCTTCTTCCCCGAGTATATTCCGGGGACATTAATCCGAATTCAGCAAGAGATAAGGTTGATGTCCCCCGAATTGACTTGAAGCGAGAAATCGAATAGTTTTGAAGGGCCGTGTTCAATAAAAATAAAACGCTCTGGATTGTCCTTGGCGGCATCCTGTTGGCGGCGGCGTTCTACGGGATCTATCTCGGCTGGATCCGGCACGACATGACCGATTTCGGCGTTTGTTACAAGAACGGCCGGCGCATCCTTGACGGAGAAACGCTCTACCGGGTCTCCGACGGCCACCTTCAATTCAAGTACGCGCCCGTCTCGGCGCTCTTCTACGCGCCGCTGGCCCTCCTGCCCTGGGAGGTGGCCAAGATCATCTGGTTTTATCTGGAGCTCATCCTGCTCTTCGCCGTTTTGTGGATTTCCACCAAGCTCCTGCCGTCACCGCCGAGGGGGCCGGTGTTGGTCCTGTTGCCGGCGACATTGGTCCTTCTCAAGTTCATCGGCCGGGAATTGGAGCTGGGCCAGGTCAACATCCTGATCCTCTTTTTCCTGACCTCGATGATCGCCGAGGTCATCCGAAGGAAGGACGCGATGGCCGGCGTGCTGTGGGGGATCTCCCTGTTTTTCAAACCGTACGCGCTCGTCTTCCTGCCCTACTTCATTCTCAAAAAACGGTTCAAGATCGTCCTGGTGGGCGCCGCCGTCGTCCTCGCCGGCCTCGTCCTTCCGGCGCTGAATTTCGGCTTGCAGGGCAATTGGGTTGTGCTCCGAGACTGGATTTCGACGCTGTCCCGTTCGACCCCCGAACTGATGGCCGCGGGCGACACCTCCTCGCTCTACGCGTTCTTATGGAAGGTCCTCCCGGGTCATCCCGATCTCTGGATCAAGATCCTGTGGCTTGTCACCGGGCTGACCGTCGGCCTCCTGTTTTTAGGCATGATGCGACAAGGGAAAAAGCAGGCTCTGGAAGTTCCCGAGGTCCTAGAGATGGCCTTCCTGATGATCCTTATCCCGCTGTTTTCGCCGCTGGGCTGGTTCTATAATTATCTCTACTCGGTCCTGGCGATCGTCCTTCTGATCCAGGCGATGCCGAAGTTCCCGCCTCTCTGGAAATATGCCCTCATCGCCGACCTGATCATCATCGGGGCCACGCTGAGAGAGGTCCTCGGTAAGGACCTTTTCCATTTCTACACGCGGAAATCCCTCGTCGTCGTCAATTATCTGATCGTCCTGGCCGCCCTCGCCGCGGCGCGCTTCAACAGGAAGGTCGGTCTCTGAATCCCCGGTCCCCGATGATCGGAATGCCGCGGCGCGGCTCCCGCACTTATTTCGAAAAATAATACTGGAGGCCGACGGTCAGCCCGAAGTTGATCCCTTTCACACCAGAGACGCTGAAGTCGTAGACGCTGGTTTCGTAGGCCGGGTCGTAGGGCTTCAAGTCGATGGAGGAGAAGAACGTGGGGCGGAAGAGGACGTCGCCGGTCGGCTGCCGAGAAATTCGGGCGTGGGATCGAACAAGCTGCCCTTGCTCGATGAATAGACGTAGCCGAGCTCGACGCCGAAGAAGTCGCCGCGGATGCCGATGACCGCTCCGTATCCGGGCGCCTGATCCAGCTTGGGGATGGAGGCATAGACGCCGGACATCTCGGCGCCGGAATGCCCGTCGAAGCTGCTGCCGCCGATCTTGGAAAAGGTGAAAATCGGACTTCCGTAGAGCTGGCCTTTTTCCGAGCCGCGCGACGGGGAGGGGAGGACCCAAACCAAAAGGAGCAGGCCGAAACACCCGATCGCCGAGAGCTTGCGAGAGAGCCTCACGGCCGGATTCATTTCTTGCCCAAGAGCTCGTTCACGAGAGGCTGGGCGTTATAGATTTTGGTCAGCGCTTCGAGGATGCCCTGGCTGTGGACCATAACCGAGCGGTTCTGCTCGTCCGAATAGACGAAGCGGGCCGGCAGCGATTGGATGTTCCCGTCGAACAGGACTCCGGAGAACTCCCCCTTCCGATTGATGACCGGCGAGCCGGAGTTGCCGCCGATCGAATCGCAGGTGGCGATGAAATTGAGAGGGGTATCGAGCTTGATCTTGGTCTTGGCCTGGAGAAAGCTCGGCGGCAATTCGTAGGGCGGCTTGCCGGCGAATTTGGCGGCCTTGTCGAAAAGCCCCTGGAAGGTCGTGGTGAAGGGGATCTTCTTGCCGCTCTCCACATAGGTCTTGACCGTGCCGAAGCTGAGCCTCAGGGTGGAGGTGGCGTCCGGCGGGATGGCCGTGCCCTTGAGCTTGAACATGGCCCGGGCGATGAGGGCGCCGTTGCGGGTCTCGGCGGATTCGACCTCGGCCTCGTATTTTTTCCGCAGACCGCGGGAGACCGGGTCGACGAGAAGGGCCAGCTTGATCATCGGATCTTCGGACAGGTAAACGGCGTCCAATCCGCCCGCGAGATAGGACTTCCGGACCTCGGGGTCCTTGAGCTTGGTCCCCGCGATCAGCTCCTTGGCCACGTCCTCGGCCGGCTTGCCGGCGAACAGCCATTTCACCTCCTGCATGATCCCGAACTCTTTCTGGAGCTGGTTGAGCGAATCGGTCAGGTTGAAGACCTCGAGTTCGTTATAGATGGGCGTCACGGCTTGGATCCGCCGGGTGATCGAGGGAAGGCCGGCGTCGCGGTATTCGCGCAGGCGCTCGTCGTTGGGCTTGCTCTTTTCGGCGGCCAGTCGGACGAGCGTCCGGGCCATGCCGAAATAGCCGGTGCTGAATCCGGCGCCGCCTTCGAAGAACCGGTAGGCCTTGAAGAATTCGGCGAATCTCTTTTCGGCGAGGGCCAGCTCGTCCCAGGCTTTCCCGAATTCCCGGTCGGTCGCGGGATCCTTCCGAATGGCGTCGCGGAAGGCTTGTTCCTCTTTGGCCTTCTTGGCCATTAAGGCCTTATCGAGGAGGCCGGACTGGTAGCCGATTGTCGCTTTCAGGCTGTTCTCGATGCCGAACAGGGGACCTTGGGCCTGGCGGGCGTATTCGAGGCCGCGCTTACCGTATTCCTGGAGCAGGGCCCGCCGGCGTTCGTAATTGGCGATCGTGGTGGGATAGCTCACGTCGCGGAGAAATTCCATCTGGGCCAAGGTCAGGAGTCGGCCCGTCGAGCCGGGATGCCCGGAGGCGAAAACGAGCTCGTTCTCTTTCAAGCCGCTCGTATTCCATTTGAGATAATGCTTGGAATTGATCGGCTTGTCGTTCTCGTAGATCCGGAAGAGGGTGATATCGAAATCGTAGCGCGGATAGGTGAAGTTGTCGGGATCGCCGCCGAAGAAAGCGATGAGATATTCGGGAGAGAAAACGAGACGGACATCGGTGTAGACTTTATATTTATAGAGATGGTACATGCTCCCCGAATAGAGGTTGACGATCGTCGAGCGGAGCCCCGCCTTTTCCGTGCTCTCCTTCTCCAGGGCGGAAATGACCTTGTCCCGCGCTTCGGCGGCCTGAACGGCCGTCATGTCGGGCCGCTCGGCCCCGAGCACCTTGGCCGTGACGTCCTCGATCTCCTGGAGGACCGAGAGCTCCATGCCGGGTGCTTTGAGCTCCTCGGCGCGGGTCCGGGCGTAGAAGCCCGTCCTCATCAGGTCGCGATCCTTGGTGCTGAGGTTCTGGATGGCCCCCTGACCGACGTGATGGTTGGTCAGGACCAGCCCGTCGGGCGAAACGAACGAACCCGAGGCACCGCCGAAACGGATCGAGGCGAGCTGGACGTGCTGGAGCCATTCGGGCGTGATCGCGAAGTTATATTTGGCTTTCAAGACGCTGGATGGGGGCATGTTGAACAGCCACAGGCCTTCGTCGGCGAAGGCCGGGGTGAAGAGAGAAAGGGCGAGGATAAAGATGAGAATTTTAGCGTACCGATGTCTCATGGGACCTCCTGATCGAGAATTTTCATCCTACCATAAAAGCTGGGAAAATTGAACCGTTCTTGCTTTTTGCCCGGCAAGAGGGTATGATGAATTCTTGTAATGAGAATAATTCTCAATTAGAACGAGGACTCGGTATTCGGGAAATGATCAAGAATCTGCTTCAGGCGCCTCAGGATTCGCCTTTGAGAATCGTCGATATCGCCGGCGGCGAGAGCGTCCGCCGGCGACTATTCTCGCTGGGTTTCAACATCGGCGACAGGATCGCTTTGGGCGGCCAAAGCATCTTGCACGGCCCCGTACTGGTCCGGAACCTCGATCTGGGCGTGACGGTCGCCGTCGGCCGGGGGATCGCCCAGAAGATCATGATCAAGGCGGTCGATGGAACGGTCTGACGCGCCGGTCGTCATTTTCATCGGCCAGCCCAACTGCGGCAAGAGCACGCTGTTCAATGCCATCGCCGGCCCCAAGGCTCAGACCTCGAACTTCCCCGGGACGACGGTCAAGCACACGCACAGCCTGGTTTCCATCGACGGCCGGTTCCTCAACGTCATCGACCTGCCCGGCACGTATTCGCTCCATCCGACGGACCCGGCGGAGAAGGTAGCCCTGCGGCATCTCTTCCTGGAAAAGCCGGACGCCATCATCAATGTCGTGGACGCCTCGATTTTGGGGCGGAGTCTCGAACTGACGCTCGAGCTCATCGAGATGGGCCTGCCCATGGTCGTGGCCTTGAACATGACCGATCTGGCGGAAAAAAAGGGGATCGCGATCGACGCGGGGACGCTCGCGGCTCGTTTGGGCGTCCCCGTGATCCCGACCATAGCCGCCCATGGCCGGGGCGTCAAGGAGCTCCTGGATGCGACTTTCGGCTGCCTGGAGGCCGGATGCCGGGGAACGCCGCCGCGCTGGACGAATGATGTCGAGAAGGCCATCGAAAAATTGAGCGAGGCTCTTCCGGCGGACTTTTCCTGCGTGGCCAATCCGCGGTTCACGGCCATTCAGATGATCGAATCCGGGCATCTCTTCTGCGCCGACTTCCTGAGCGAGATCGCCCCCGACATGAAAGCGTGCCTGGATGAGGTCCGGACCGAGCTGAGCGCCAAACGCGGTCTGCCCGCTTATGAGGTCCTGGCCGCCGAGCGCCATCATTTATCCCAAAAACTTTTCGAGGAGAGCGGCAGGGTCATGCACAGGGTCCGGCGCGGCTGGGGAGAGCGGCTGGACGACGTCCTCATGCATCCCTGGCTCGGCTATCCGATCCTGGGTTTGGTTATTCTTGGTTTCTTCTTCATTATATTTAAAGTGGGCGGACCGCTCGAAACTCTCCTGCTGAAGCCGTTCACAGGCCTAAAGCTTTTCCTGGAGGCGAACCTGGACAGCCGGCTGCTGTTCCACCTGGCCGATGGTCTGCTCCAGGGCGTCGGAGGCGGCGTAGCCATTGTTTTGCCCTATTTCATCCCCCTTCTGCTTCTGATGGCCTTGCTCGAAGACGTCGGATATCTGGCCCGGGCGGGCTTCTTGCTCGACACGTTCATGCACCGCATCGGGCTCCACGGCAAGTCCGTCTCGCCCTTTATCCTGGGTTTCGGGTGCAACGTCCCGGCCATCGTCGCCACCCGGATCCTGGAATCCCGGCGCGACCGGATCCTGACCTCGCTCCTCATCCCGTTCATCCCCTGCTCGGCGCGGACGACGATCATCCTGGCCCTGGTCGCCTTCTTTCTCGGGCCGTGGTGGGCGCTCGGATTCTATGTCTTCAACATCCTGCTCGTGGCGCTCCTGGGGCGCCTCCTGACCGTTTTTTTCCGGACCTCTTCGCCCGGCCTGATCCTGGAGATCCCGACTTTGAAAATCCCCGCCTTGAAGAACGTCCTGCTCAAGGTCTATGTCCAGCTCAAGTCGTTCGTCCGCTTTGCCTGGCCGCTCTTGATCGGTGGGAGCATCGTCCTGGGACTGATCCAATCCTTCCACTGGGACGCGATCATCAATACGGTCCTCTCGCCGCTCGTCGCCGGCGCCCTCGGCTTACCGCGCGAACTCGGTGTGACGCTCGTCTTCGGATTTCTACGGAAAGAACTGTCGCTGCTGATGATGCTCCAAGCCCTGGGAGTCGGCTATCGGGACCTGCTGACCGTGATCACGCGCGAGCAGATGATCGTCTTCACCGTCTTCGTCAGCTTCTTCATCCCATGTCTTTCGACCTTCGCCATCCTCTGGAAAGAAGTCGGCAAAAAGATCGCCTTCCTCTCCGCGGCGCTGAGCGTCTCGGTCGCGATCGCCCTCAGCGTCCTTGTCCGCCTGTTGATCTAATTTCGGTGACAGTCAACTCAATCCCTAAATTCATAATTCGTCTTATTTCGGTATTATGTTGACGAAACCCTTTGCAGCATGCCCCGCGGCTTGCCGCGGGGAAGAATGCATGCCGTTCCGTGGGGGTTATATGGGGGACCGGAAAGTCCCCCTTATCCAGCTAGGCCCGTGCTCGGGGGTATGATAAATTACGGGGGTGACGCTCCGACGAACGAGTCATTCGGTCTACGACACGTCCTACCATCTGGTCTGGTGCCCCAAATATCGGAAAGA
>JAUYDS010000128.1 GCA_030691735.1 Candidatus Aminicenantota bacterium | reverse complement strand
GCACTCCTCGGGCTGGACGAATTGGCCTGGGCAGTCGCGCAGCCTCTATGATTACAAAAAATGGATCTACGGCCGGGCGAGCGCCAACCTCGACTTCACCTACTACCTGAATCTGGCCGGCGAGCATGCCTTCAAAGGCGGTCTTCAATACATCCGGCCGTTCGAGGATGTAGACGCGTCGTCCTCGCATCCCTGGGTCCGCCTCTACTGGGGCGCGTATTACCCCTGGCCCACCGGGGAAAAAGTTCAGGGCAAGTACGGCTATTACGAATTGCGGGGAAGCTTCGCATCCGCGTACGGCAACCTCTGGACGCTCCACAGCGACAACTGGGCGATCTACTTCCAGGATTCGTGGACGATCAACGACAGGCTGACCCTGAACCTTGGCGTTCGGACAGAGAGCGAATACGTTCCGGCGATGTCGAAGGATACGACGCTTCCGGGCTACAGCGCCAAACCGATTCAGTTCGGCTTCGACCAAAAGCTCGCTCCGCGGCTGGGCGTGGTTTATGACGTTTTAGGCGATTCGAGCCTGAAGGTTTTCGCCAGCTTCGGGATTTATTACGACGTCATGAAACTGTACATGGCCGAGGGAGCCTACGGCGGATTCAAGTGGCAGACGAGCTACTACACCCTGGACGACTTCGACTGGACGAAAATTGCGGCCAACGGGGACCTCAAAGACGCGGCCAGCCAAGCGGCCGGCGGGAAATACTTCGGCACCCGGAACTGGCGGACGGGATCGTTCCAAGAAACCGAGCCCAATATGAAGCCGGTGTCGCAGTCGGAAATGTCGTTCGGGGCGGAAAAGAAGCTGACCGAAGAGATATCGTTCAGCGCCCGGTTTGTCTACAAGCACCTGATCTCGACGATCGAGGACATCGGGTATTACGACGCAGACTACAACGAACAATATTTCATCGGGAACCCGGGCGAGGGATTATCCAAGCCGGTGTCTCAAGGCGGAGTCTTCTCCGACGATTATTGGGAAGCTCCCAAGCCAAAGCGCGAGTATTACGGCCTGAACCTGTCCTTGGAAAAACGGTTCTCGAACAACTGGCAGGGCGGATTCAGCTACACCTGGAGCCAGATGAAAGGGAACTACGGCGGATTGTCCTCCTCGGACGAGGGCGGCCGGAACTCGCCGAACGTCGAACGGTATTGGGACATGTGGTTCGAGCGGTACGACCTTCACGGGAGAGCCTACGACGGAATCCTCCCCTCGGACCGGACCCACTACCTCAAGGGCTATGGCTCCTACGCCTTCCCGTTCGGACTGACGGTGGGTGTGGTCGCCTACGGCCGGAGCGGCCTGCCTAGGAACACGAACGTAAGCTTCAACGACATGCAGGCGTTCCCGGACGGCTACTACGACACGGGCGAACGGCTGCCTTTCACGGTCTGGGCGGACGTCTATCTGGAGTACAATCTGAGGATCGCCAAGAAGTACGCGGTCAACATCAACGCCACCATCAGTAACATCACCAACACTTCGACGATCCAGGGGTATTCCGATCGGTACAACTACACGATGCTGCGGCTGGGGGACGAAGAGTTGCTGGCCCAGCGGACGAACTACAAAGACTGGAAGACGCTCCTCGCCCAGCAGGTTACGGTCGACGCCTTGGATCCTCGCTTCGGGATGTGGACCAGCCGATACGGTCCCTGGTCCTGGCGCCTGGGCGCACGCGTTTCCTTCTGACGAGACTGTTCACGTAGAAGCACGTATCGCGGATTGATACACGGCCCGGCCCCTTCGCGGGGGCCGGGCCTTTTTTTTTAAGGGGACGCGGGAAAGAAGCTCACTCGAAGCGAGCTAACGCTCTTCTCGTCGCGGGTCCTGTCGACAAGATCGGGAAACGGCTTCGCTCCCGACTCGGGTTCTTAACGCCGTTTCCTCACCGTCCTTCTCGGCGGCTCAGAACTCGCTTCCCGGCTTCCTAATTACGGGAGTGCGCCGGGAAGCTCAAACATGCTTCGCCGGCCGGCCTCTTCCGGGCCGGCTTTCCTCGAAGGACGGCTCGGAAAGGCTGAACCCTCCATGGTCGCTTCAGCCGTTTCCCGATCTTGTCTTTCAGCTCGATCCATAATTAGAGCGTTCGCCCGCTCCTTCGCTCATTAATGGCTAAAATAAAACGTTTGACTATTGTTATGACACTTTTTTCTTCAGCTTTGGCGAGGGGAAGAAGATGCAACGACTTTAAGGAAATCTCGCCGTTGCGGTTCGGTTTTTTCGGCGGACGATTCAAGGGAGCGGCGGCAGGGTTGGCCCTAAGGCCCCCATAGCGGAGGGGGGTCCCATCGGCTTAGCCGATGGGGGGAACCGACGGGACTGGTTCCCCAGGGGGCCGGGGGCGACCCTGTCGCCGCGTCGACTCTTTGTATCAGCCGCCGGAAAAACCGAAACTTGCAGGCGTCACGATTTCTACTAGGGAGCGAGCTTCTTACCCGAGCCCCTTTTAGCGGATCTGCTTCTTCAGCCCGGCCAGTCCGGCTTGAGCGTTCTTGACCCGATTCGGGTTTTCTCCCTTTGTATCTTCCAGATAAAGCTCGAGATAACGAATGGCTTCGGCCACTTCCTTTTTTTCCTTGTAAGCCGTGGCCAGGAAATAATAGACGGGCGGCGAGGGCTTGATGAACATCGCTTGTTTAAGGTTTTCGATGGCCTTGTCGGAGTCCTTGAGCAGGATGTGAGTGAACCCGAGCAGCTGGTAGGGCATCGGGTCCTGGGGATAATCCTGGGTCAGCTTGGTATAGACATCGAGGGCTTCGGAAACACGTCCCGCGGCGGCCAGGTTTTGTCCATAGCTGAGCCGAAGGAACTTGTTTTCAGGTTCGACGGCGAGAGCGCGTTCGAAATAGCCCTGGGCTTCTTCCTTTCGGCCCGAATCATCCAGGATCATGGCCGATGCGGTCAGAGCGTCGATAGATTGCGGGTTGATGGTCAGGACCTCGGCCATGGTGGCCATGGCCTCCTGCGTTCGGCCGGTGACGAGGTACGTGTAGCCGAGACGCGAGAGCAGAAGCTCAGAATTGGGAATACTTACGATCCCGCGTTTCAGCGTTTGAACGGCATCATCGAACTTCTTCATCCTGGCTTGGGCCAGGGCGAGGTTGACGTAGCTCGAGGCGGCCCCGGGGCGCAGAGCGAGCATCTTCTCGTGAAGCTCCGCCGCGGCCTGGTAATGGCCTTCGAACTCGAACTTCTCCGCGTCCTGGACCATCTTCAGTTCGTCGACCTTATCCTTCGGATCGATGGCCTCGGCTTTGGCCGTCTTATCAGTGTAGTCGACGTAGCCGAGCGAGCGGAGCCGGGCCTGTTCTTCGGCCGTCAGGGCCAGCTTGCCGGACGACGTTCCGGGGATGAGGCTTTCCTTGATCAGCCGGTCCAGGCCGCTTTTCAGGTCCTCGGCCTTCTTCGGATCGGCGGCGAACAGGTTCCGCGTCTCGCCGGGGTCGGACTTGAGATCATACAATTCTTCCTTGGGAGCTCGGATGTATTTCCGGGC
>JAUYDS010000092.1 GCA_030691735.1 Candidatus Aminicenantota bacterium | reverse complement strand
GTCTTTTAGCGGGATTCAACCTCGCCCTGTCCCGCGGGAGCAGAAGACAAGGGATCGCTCACCTCTCGGGAAAATAAAGAGCCAGCGAGAGGAATCGAACCTCCGACCTACTGATTAAGAGTCCGCGGATTTCCGCAGTCGAGACGTCGTTGCGAGGAGCGAAGCGACGTCAAGGGACGAGCCTTCGCGGCGGAAGTGGACCCCCGGGCAAAGCCCGGGGCACTCACCCGCGATGTATATACGCGGCTGAGTACGGCGGAAGCGGATCCCCAGACAAAGCCTGCCCTCATTCGCTTCGCAAATGAGGACTGCAAAGCCTGGGGCCCCTGCCGCCGCCCCGGCCGCCGTGGCAATCCGACTCGAAGAGTCGTCCCGAGTCTTTCGAGGGATCTCATCCACACTTCCCGAGGTTGATTGAGATCCTTCGCTTCGCTCAGGACGACCCAACGGGTCGGATCACCACGGCCCTTCGGGCCTCGTGATGACCTGCCACGACGTCCTTGACGATCGAAGCGCCCGGCCGTCGCCGTCCCCCGCCATCACCGCTTCAGAGTCTGGTACTTGAGGCGGTGGGGCTGGTCGGCGGCCGTACCCAAACGTTTGCGGCGATCGTCCCGGTATTCCGTATAGTTTCCGTAGACCCAGCGGAGACCGCCGTCCTCCTCGAAGGCCAGGATGTGGGTGCAGACGCGGTCGAGAAACCAGCGGTCGTGGCTGACGACGACGGCGCATCCGGCAAAGCTCAGCAGGGCCTCCTCCAGCGCTCGCAGGGTGTTGACGTCCAGGTCGTTGGTCGGTTCGTCGAGGAGGAGGACATTAGCCCCCTCGGACAGCGCCTTGGCCAGATGGACGCGGTTTCTTTCCCCGCCCGAAAGCGCGGCGGTTTTTTTCTGCTGATCCGTCCCGTTGAACCCGAATGAGGCACAGTAGGCCCGGGTGTTTATCGTCCGCCCGCCGATCGTCAGGAGATCCGCACCCCCCGAGATTTCCTCGAACACCGTCTTGTCCGGGTCGAGCGTCCGCGCTTGGTCGGCATAAGCCGGTTTGACCGTTTCGCCGATGCGGATGAGTCCGCAGTCGGGCTGTTCCCGGCCGATGATCATCTTGAGCAGGGTCGTCTTGCCCGCCCCGTTGGGGCCGATGACACCGACGATCGAACCGGGCGGGAGGCTGACGGTCAGGTCGTTGATGAGCAGGCGGTCGCCGTAGGCCTTGGAGACGCTTTCGAATTCGATGACCACGTCTCCCAGGCGGGGGCCCGGCGGAATCGGGATTTCCTGTTCGTCGCGATAGCTTTCGAACTCCCGGCTGAGCAGATTCTCGTAGGCGGTAACGCGGGCTTTTCCTTTGGCCTGGCGGGCCTTGGGCGAGAGGCGGATCCACTCCAGCTCGCGGGCCAGGGTTCGCTGGCGCCGGGACTCGGTTTTCTCCTCCACGGCGAGCCTTTCTCTTTTCTGCTCCAGCCAGGACGAGTAGTTGCCTTTCCAGGGGATGCCCATGCCGCGGTCGAGCTCGAGAATCCAGCCGGCCACGTTGTCCAGAAAATAGCGGTCATGGGTGACGGCGATGACCGTGCCCTTGTACTCCTGGAGATGGCGTTCGAGCCAGGCGACGGATTCGGCGTCCAGGTGGTTGGTCGGCTCATCGAGCAGGAGGATATCGGGTTCCATGAGCAGAAGCCGGGTCAGGGCAACGCGGCGGCGCTCTCCTCCCGACAGGATGGCGATGGGGGTATCCGGCGGCGGACAGCGGAGGGCGTCCATGGCGATCTCGAGATGATTGTCGAGATTCCAGGCGTCATGCCGCTCGATTTCCTCGAACAACTTGGACTGCTTGGCCACCAGCGCGTCCATATCGGCGTCGGGCTCGGAAAACTTGTCGTTGACGGCGTCATACCGGGCCAGCAAATCGACGACGGGCTGGACGCCCTCGCGCACGACCTGGAGGACGGTCTTGGCGGGGTCGAGCTGCGGGTCCTGTTCCAGAAAGCCGACGGTGTAGCCCTTGCTGATGGAGATCTCGCCGATATAATCCTGGTCGAGGCCGGCGATGATACGGAGGAGGGTCGACTTGCCCGAGCCGTTCAGGCCGAGCACGCCGATCTTGGCTCCGTAATAGAAACCGAGGGAGATGTCGCGCAGGACCTGCCGGTTCGGCGGGTGGATGCGGCCGACGCGCGACATGGAATAGATGACTTGAGTATCGGAAGGCATGGGGGAATTGTACCCGAAATGCGCACCCGATGCTAAGGTTGCATCGCGCCCGATATGGCTTTTTGGCGAAAACCCTGATATACATAACCTCGGTAGTTATCTGCCCGGCAGGGAAGAGATGGTTCTGTATAGTCAAGGGACGAGCCTTCGCGGCGGAAGTGGACCCCCGGGCAAAGCCCGGGGCACTCACCCGCGATGTATATACGCGGCTGAGTACGGCGGAAGCGGATCCCCAGACAAAGCCTGGGGCCCCTGCCGCCGCCCCGGCCGCCGTAGAATAACTGAATCGGGGAGGAGGAAGAAATGGGATTAAAGCGGAAGCAGATGCAAATGCGGCAAAAGGCATATTTTGAACAAAAACTGCAAAATCGGCTGTCTTTCCTGTCTGGGAAGGGGATCGAAGCTCCCAAGATCAATAAAGATCCTCTCGTTAGAAAATTGCAGGCAAATATCAGGGGAGTGAATCACAGGCTGAGGCTGATCGCCGACAACGAAAAGAGAACGGAAGAAATGGCGAAGATAAAGGCGGAAAGGGCGGCAGCCCCCCCGAAAGAACAGGAAGGCGGTAAAGTCGAGAAGTCTAAGAAAGCCCCCGCAGAGGGCAAGGAAAAAAAGATAAAGGGGGAAAAGAAAGCAGCCCCTCCGAAAGCACAGGAAGGCGGCAAAAGCCAAAAAGCGGCGGAAGCCCCCGAAGAAGGCAAGACAAAACTGAAATAGAAAATAGAAACGCTTTCGACCCAATAATAAGGAGCATGACCAGGGGAATCCGCCGATAAAAAGAGCTCTTAAAAGGATTGGCCTTCGGCCTTCTGGTTATCTGGCTCGTGCCGGGCATCGCCGCGGGAGCGGCGCTTAAACTGGGTTTCACAGTAGCCGTTAGTGAACGACTTGAGCTTTTTCGAGCGGCTGGGGTATTTGAGCTTGCGCAGGGCTTTGGCCTCGATCTGCCGGATCCGTTCCCGGGTGACCTTGAACTGCTGTCCGATCTCTTCGAGGGTGTGTTCGCTTCCGTCGCCCAGCCCGAAACGCATCTTGAGGACCTTGGCTTCCCTTTCGGTCAGGGATTTCAGGGCTTCCTCGATCTGCTCGCGCAGATTGATATGGATGACCGTGTCGGGCGGCGAAGGCGTGATCTTGTCCTCGATGAAATCGCCCAGGTGGCTGTCCTCTTCCTCGCCGATCGGCGTTTCGAGAGAGATCGGTACCTGGGCGATCTTGATGATATTGCGGACCTTGCTCACCGGCAAGTCCATTTTCTTGGCGATCTCTTCGCTGTTCGGCGCGAGCCCGATCTCTTGGACGAGACTCCGGCTGACCCGGTTGAGCTTGTTGATGGTCTCGATCATGTGGACCGGGATGCGGATGGTCCGGGCCTGGTCGGCGATGGCCCGGGTGAGGCCCTGCCGGATCCACCAGGTCGCGTAGGTCGAGAACTTGTAGCCGCGCCGATATTCGAATTTGCCGACAGCCTTCATCAGACCCATATTGCCTTCCTGGATGAGGTCCAGGAACTGGAGGCCCCGGTTGCTGTACTTCTTGGCGATCGAGACGACCAGGCGCAGGTTGGCCGCGACCAGCTCCTTTTTCGCCTGATCGCTGATCCTCTTGCCGGTCGTGATGGAGCGGATGGTCTTGCGCAGGTTCTGGGCGTCGAGCCCGATCTCCTTCTGGTAAGCCTTGAGGCGTTTTGTCGCTTCCTTGAGCTTGGCCTGGAGCTCCTCGGACTCCTTCTTTTTCCGGGTCTTGGCCACGGACAGCTCCAGGTCCTCTTTGACCTCCTCCAGTTCGTTGATGACGCGGAGCTTGTCCCGAAGGGCGTTGATGATCTTCTCCCGCTGGGTTGAACGCAGGTTGAGGTCCCGGATTAGGCTGCTCATCTGGACGATGACCCGGCTCCGGGAGAAGACGAACTTCCTGAGGGTCGGGATCTTGTCCAGCTTGCGGCTCAGGTCCCTGATCTTCTTGATCTTGGCCAGGATCTGTTTCTTCTTTTCCTCAAGCTTGCCTTCGGCGACGTCGTCCTCTCTGACGTCGAACATCTCCTGGATGATCAGCGGGTCGACCTCGATTTTGTCCTCGAGACTGAGGACCTCGTTCAGCACGAGCCTCGTTTTGGAGAGGGCCTTGATGATCGACTTCTCGCCGCGTTCGATCTCCCGGGCGATGGCGATCTCGCCCTCGCGGGTCAGGAGGGAGATGCTGCCCATCTCGCGCAGATAGAGCTTGACCGGGTCGGTCGTCCGGTCCAGGTCTTGGAGCGTCACCAGCTCGCTTTTCCGCCGTTTGGGGATGATCTCCTTCTGTTTCGTGTCGATGATCTTGATCCCGTAGTCGTCGATCGAGCTGAGGAAATCGTCGAAGCTCTCCTCGGCGTCCAGGTCGGCCTGGAAGGTCTTGTCGATCTCTTCGAAGAGCAGGTAGCCCTGCTTCCGGCCCTTCGTGATCAGCTGGGAGACGTCGCCCTTCGAGATGTCGCCCTTTTGGATCTTGTTCTCAGCGGACACCGTGAGCTCCTAAACGATGGATTCGCCGCATATCTATTACCCTCATGGTCGTCATTCCGTTCCCTCGCTCCGTCATTTCAAGGCCAGGATCTGCTTGGTCAGGTCCTGCTTCTGGAACAGGAGCGCCCGGACCTTGTCCCGGTCGCCTTTCTTTTCCTCGCGGGCCAGCTCGGCCTGGATCCTCTTCAGTTCGTTCTCGTTGCAGCTCTTCTGCAGGGCGCACAGACAGCCGAGGGCTTCCTCGACGGTCGGAGGATTCCCTTTCTCGAGCAAGGCTTGGGAGAGCTGCCGATAGAGAGAGGGGCCGATCTACTTTTGTAACTCGTGGAAAATGAGGTCGTTGTCCTTTTTAAAATAATCCAGTATTATCTATTATCCTAAAAATCGGCTCGCTTTTCAAGCCCTTAAAATCCTCGTCCCGGACCTCGGCGAAGATATAAGGCCGGAGCTCCTCACTCTCGATCAGGATCTGGAGGAAGCGCTTCTCCGCAATGACCCTCAACTTCAGGTGGTCGATGATCCAGCCCATGTAGCCGACAATCAGATGCCAAAAACGGCAACGGTGGCGTCGGGCTGGCTGTTTCCACGGCGGCCGGGGCGGCGGCAGGGGCCCCAGGCTTTGCAGTCCTCATTCGCGAAGCGAAGGAGGGCAGGCTTTGTCTGGGGATCCGCTTCCGCCGTACTCAGCCGCGTATATACATCGCGGGTGAGTGCCCCGGGCTTCGCCCGGGGGTCCACGGCGGCAGGGGCCCCAGGCTTTGTCTGGGGATCCGTTTCCGCCGTACTCGCCCGTTGATATAAGAACGGGTGAGTACTTCCGCCTCGAAGGCTCGTCCCTTGACTCGAATGGAATCTTATGCCGCCTTTTCCCCTCTCCGACTTGCCCTTGATGTTGATCTTCCAGAGTCGGAAAAGCCGGATATACCTTTACATTGAAACCTCTCTTTACTTTTTAGGCGCGCCGCAACCTGAATCCGGCCGACGCCTTCGCGAGGCGATCCGCCGCCCTCCCTTGCCGGGTCCCGCTTTGGGCGCAGGCAAGGGCATCGCTGGAACGGGTTTCCCGCCCGAGATTAGCTTTTCCTTAAGCCCCCGGCTCAGGGACTTGACGGCGCACTCCCGCGACAAGGCCCGGGACCGGCTGCCGCACTCCTCCCGATGGACCAGAACGACGGGACGCCGGGTTCGCGTATAGCGTGAGGCCTTGCCTTCCTGATGTTCCCGGAGCCGGCGGTCTATATCGGTCGTCACTCCGGTGTATAAAGATCCGTCGCGGCATTCCAGGATATAGAGGGACCATACGGCACCCCCGGCCATATCCGTCGACGGATGTTCCTCCCGAGCCCTCATCCCCCGGAGCATGCGGCGGTAGAGCGGGTTCATCGGACTACGATCAGAGAGCGGGTATTTACGATTGCTTCGGTGGGCCCGATCCCGGCATCGGACCGGGCACCTTCTCGGCCGATCATACCGGGAGAATACTGCCGCCGGCGCGGCGGAGTCAACAGCCGTTCATTCCATCCTCCGCCGTGGACATTCTATTTATAACGCAAAAATTTCTGGTATGATGTCTCCATGAAAAGATTGACCGCGGAGTTCATTAAGGGAGTCGTGGGACCCGACAAGGTTTTGGAGGACGGGACTCCCCAAATCGCCTTCATCGGCCGTTCCAATGTGGGAAAATCCAGCATCATCAATTCCCTGACCAACCAGAAAGCCCTGGCCAGGACCAGCTCTTTTCCCGGGCGGACCCAGGAAATCAACGTTTTTCTGATCAACGGCCGTTTTTATCTTCTCGACCTTCCGGGCTACGGGTTTTCCAAACACTCGCTGGAAAAGAAGAGGCAGCTTCACGGGTTGATCGATTGGTACCTGTTTCAATCGCCCTATCGGCAGAAACAGGTCGTCTTCATCATCGACGCCGAGGTCGGCCCGACGGACAACGACCTCGAAATGCTCCGGGCCTTGGAAGAAACCCACAAGAACATCGTCATCATCGCCAATAAAATCGACAAAATCAATAAATCCAAAACCAAAGCCCAGCTAAAAATAATCCAAGACATCGTCGGAAACCACAAGATCATGCCCTATTCCTCGGACAAGAAAATCGGGATGGGAGAACTGGCGGAAGAAATTTTTGGATGAGGCCGGCTATTCCCATCGGGAGAGGAAGTTTTCACCTTCTTTAAACGCCTGATTTATCAGGCTGATCAGGGGAGAACGAGAGCCAGCGAGAGGAATCGAACCTCCGACCTACTGATTACGAATCAGTCGCTCTGCCGGCTGAGCTACGCTGGCTTTAAGACCGGAAAGGGACAATAAATTAGCTTAATTCGCCGGATCTGTCAATAAACGGGCGCCCTCCTTCTCACCACGTGTTGGACATGGCCCGGTGGGGGATCCATCTTTTGGACTCTCCGTCCCAGAAAAGGACCCGATTCTTCAGACCTTCGTAATAGGCCGGCGTCAGGACGCTCGTGACCTTCTTTGCTTCGACCGCTTTCTGACGCAGGAGCTGAAAGGCCTGGCTTGTCCTCAATCTGAGCGGTTCCAAGGCGAACGAAAACTCATAAAATAGTCGGCTCATCGAGCCCCTCCAAGGGGGATGCCGACGGAGGTCGCCGGGCCTCGCCGTTTTTTTCCTTTCAAATTCGCCCGGTTTTGAATAAAATACTGCTTCGGAAAGCCGCCCATGATCATCAAAAGACTCGAACTGCAGGGATTCAAGACATTTCCCGAACGGACGAAAATCGTCTTCAACACGGGCATCACCACCATCATCGGCCCCAACGGCACGGGCAAGAGTAACATCGTCGAAGCCATCCAATGGGTCCTGGGCGGACAGCGGGTCAGGTCCGTCCGGGGCGAAAAGATCGAAGACGCCATCTTCAGCGGAACCATCAAGCGGCCGGCCATGGGCATGGCCGACGTCACTCTCGTCCTCCAGAACTCCGAAGAGGAAATGCAGATCAACCACCGGGTCTTCCGCTCGGGCGAAAGCGAATACAGGATGGACGGCAAGGTCGTCCGGCTCAAGGACATCCAGGACGAGCTGTGGAAAAAGGCCATTTCGGAGAACCGCTATTTCGTGATCGAGCAGGGATCCATCGGTACGTTCGTCACCTCGAAGCCCACCGAGAAACGCGCCCTCATCGAAGAAGCCGCGGGCACGGCCTATTACAAGGACAAGAAGCGCCAGGCCGAAAACAAGCTCGAGGGTTCCGAACAGAACCTGGTCCGCCTCGAGGACATCATCGCCGAGGTCGCCAAGGCCAAGAATTCGCTGGCCCGCCAGGCCGGCGCCGCCGAGCGCTACCGCCATCTGCGCGAACGGATCCGCGAGCTCACGGCGCACCATTTCCTTCAGAAAAGCGAACAGCTTCAGGCCGGGCAGCAGGACACGCAATCTCATTACGACCTCGGCTTGAGCGCCGAGCGCGAGATCCTGGCGAAGCTCACCGCCGAAGAAAAGAGCGTCAACGAGAAGCGCAAGGAAGCCTGGGACCTTGAACAGGCCTTGAAACAGGACCAGGAGGACATCTTCGCTCTCCGATCCCAGATCGCCCGCCTCGAAGCCGAGAGGGAGCGGGAATCCAAACGGATCGAATTTTTCGAGGAAAAACGAAAGAAGGCGAATGCCGACACGGACGAATTTCTGGCCGAGCTCCTTCTCTTCGAGAAGGACATTCTCCAGGCGGAGGCGGACCTAAGGGCGAATTCGGAAGCCTTCCTCCGGAAGCGACAAGAGGCCGAAGACCTCGAGCGAGACCATCGGAACACCGAGGCGGGACTCGCGCCCTGGGCTAAAAAGGTGGACGCCCTGCGAGGCAAGTATCTCCTCAAATTCGCCGATGTCACCGAAGCCAAGAACGAAGGTTCCAAGCTCGAAAAAGAGTTGGAGCTCGTCCGTCGTCAAGAAGAGAAGATCCGGCAGAGGCAAGCGGAGACGAAAGCCCGCCTCGAAGACAAAGAGCGGGAAATCGCCGAGCTCGAGAAGGACCGCGAGCGGATCGAGGGGGAGATCGCCGATCAGGAGAAGCACATTGCCGCTCATCAACACCGACTCGACGAAACGGCGGGATCCATCGAGAACCTTCAAAATATCATCCGCGGCCTGCGGGAGAAACGGGACGAGGACTCCTACCACCTTCAAGCCCTCCGGAAACTCGAGGAGAAAGAGCGGGCCGCCGAGCCCCTGTTCGATGTCGAAGGCGCTCTCGGTTATTTCACCGACCTTCTCGAATCCGACCCCGCCGACGCTCCGCTCATCGACGTCTTCTGGAAGGAAGAAGCCCGGGCCACCGTCATCGGAACGGAAGAGTTTCTGAAGAACTTGTCCACGCGCGAGATCCGGGGCAGTTTCCTCCTTCTGCCGGATCGGCCTTCCGACCGGGTCCCGGCGGCCCTGATCGACGATCCCGACGTCGTCGGATCGCTCACGGCCCGGCTGCGCCCGAGCCCGAAGATGAAAAACCGGATCCCGGGGCTCCGGGACGCGGTGATCGTGAGCGACATCCGGTCCGCGATCCGCCTCTGGCTCCGCTTTCCGGACCTGAATTTCGTCTCGCTCAAAGGCGACGCCCTGTTCTCCACCGGGCTTCTCAAGCTCGGTCCTCAAAAAGAAGGCCTGTTCACCCTCATCCAGGAGATCAAGGACCTCGAACGGAAGGTGAGCGGGCGCGATGCCGAGATCCAGCCGCACGCCCTACGGCTCGAAGAAGCCGTCCGCCTCAAGCAGACCCTCGAATCCGAGATCAAGGCGGGAACCGTTCATCTCGCCGAAGCGAATAAGGATATTCAGGACTACGAGAAGAGGATCGTCCTGGCCCGGGCCGAACAGGAGAACTTGACGAACGACCTGGCCCTGTTCGTCCATGAGATCGAGGTCCTGGCCATGGATCGGACGGGATTCCGCCAGAAATGGGAGTCCCACGCCCAGGTCATCCGCGGCCTCGAAGAGGAAGAGATGGCCTTCCGGAGCCGGGCCGAGGCCGAGGAAAAAGAGCTCGCCCTGCAGCGGGAAAAAGCGAACCGGGAAACGACGACCCTCCTCGAACGGCGCGGATCGATCGACGTCCTCCAGGAAAAGATCGCCAACCTGGAGGTCGTCCTCAAGGCCATCGGCCAGCGCAAGGACAGCGCCGCGGCTAAGATCGACGCCCTGCGGTCGGAGATCGGCGCGGCCGAAGTTGAGGAGGCGCGCCTCAAGGACCTCCTTGTCGAGCTGGGGGAACGGCTCTCCGCTCAGGAGGACCAGAGGGGCCGGCACGGGTCCGCGCTGGCCGACAACGAGGTCCATCTCCAGCGGATCCGGAACGAGCTCGCCGCGGCCGAGACGGGACTGGCCGCCCTCCGCGAAGAGCACGAACGGAAGAAAGACGAGCGCATGACCTGGGAGATCCGGAAGGCGGAGATCGATCGCGACCTGATCAACCTCGAAGAGACCTGCTGGCAGGAGCTCAAAAAGACCCTCCAGGAAGTGAAGGCCGCCCCGGCCGAGCCCGCAATTGGCGACGTCGAAGCGGAGCTCGAGGAGGCCAAGGAGAAGCTCCTGAAGTACGGCGCCGTCAACCTCATGGCCGAGGAAGAATACGCGGCCCAGAAGGAGCGCTACGATTTTCTCACCCAGCAAAAGAAGGACTTGACCGAATCCATCGCCCAGACCAAGGAAGCCATTTTCAAGATCGACGATGAAAGCCGCCAGCGGTTCCTGACCGCGTTGGGCGAGGTCAACACCTACTTCCAGGACCTCTTCGTCACTCTCTTCAAAGGCGGCACGGCCGAGGTCAAGCTCCTGGACGAAACCAATCCGCTCGAAAGCGGCGTCGATGTCATCGCCCAGCCGCCGGGCAAGAAGGTCCAGAACATGGGTCTCCTCTCCGGCGGCGAAAAGTCGTTGACCAGCTTGGCCTTTCTTTTCGCCCTGTTCCGCTACAAACCCACGCCGTTCTGTATCCTGGACGAGGTGGACGCGGCCCTCGACGAGGTCAACCTCGCCCGCTTCCTCGATCTGATGCGGACGATCAAATCCGAGACGCAGTTCATCATCATCACTCACAACTACAAGACCATGGAGGTCGCCGACTACATCTACGGCACGACCATGGAAGAACCGAACGTGACCAAGGTCTTTTCGATGAAACTGGAGAAAAAAGGGGACGGCGAGGCCGTTGATTAAGGTCCAGCTCTACGTTCCGCCCGGCGGCTATATGGCCGAGCGCTGGACCAAAACTTCGATGCCGCCCCTGGGGCTCTTGTATATCGGGGCCGTGCTCGAAAAGGAAGGCATCCCCGTCGAGATCGTTCCGACCAACGTCCTCGGCATGGATTGGAAGGACATCGAACGGAAGATCGCCAGGGACAAGCCCGACATCGTCGGCGTCACGATCACGACCGAGAACCGCTTCCAGAGCTTCAAGCTCGTGCGGCTCGCCAAGCGGGCCCATCCGGAAACCCTGACCGTTCTGGGCGGCCCTCACGCCTCGATGGCGGCCGAGGACTGCCTGACGCACATCCCCGAGCTCGACATCGTCGTCCGGGGCGAAGGCGAATACACCATGCTCGACATCTGCCGGGCCTGGGACGCCTCGCGTCGGGTCTCCGCCCTCGCCGGGATCCAGGGCCTCGTTCTTCGGCTGGACGGCGAAGTCCGCAGCAATGCGTTGCGGCCGCCCATCCCCGACTTGGACGCCCTTCCCTTTCCCGCCTTCCATCTGGTCCCCTTCGAGAAATACAATTTCTCCATCCCCGTGCCGGGCTGCGGCGAGCTCCCGGCCGTGAACGTCATGACCAGCCGGGGCTGTCCGTTCAACTGCAGCTTTTGCGCCACGCCGATCAACTGGGGCCGCCACGTCCGGATGCGGAGCCCCGGGAACGTCGTCCGCGAGATCGAGCTCCTCAAAGCGCGCTACGGCATCGAGGTCGTTTTTTTCTACGACGACACCTTCAACGCCAATCCGAAGCGGGCCGAGGCCATCTGCGAATTGTTGATCGAGCGCAAGATCGGCGTCTTCATCAAGTGCGACGTCCGCATCGACATCATGAGCCGGGAGCTGCTCGAGACGATGAAGCGGGCCGGCCTCTTCCACCTCTCTTTCGGTCTCGAAGCGGGATCGGACCGCGTCCGCGAGGAGATCGTCGGAAAAAAGATCGAGATGCCGGACTTCCACAACCTCGTCCGATGGTGCCTCGAAATGGACATCATCCCGAACGTTTTTTTCATTTTCAGCCATCCGACCGAGACGTGGGCCGAAGCGCAGGAGACCATCGGGATCATCGAGCGGTACAAGGACAAGATCGAGGGGACGATCGCCATCCTCCACATCTATCCGGGCACGCCGCTCGAAAGCCTGGCCCGGGAGACCGGCTTCCTGCCCAAGGATTTCACCTGGACGAAAAGATATCGTTCGAAGATCATTACCTTGCCTTTGGCCCAAGGCGACGTCCCTCTCTACGTCGACAAGCTGTCCTGGAGCCAGGTCTGCGAGCTCGTTCTGCGCTGGTCCTTCAGCGCCAAGAAAACGGCCCTTCTGAAAAAGGCCCCGCAGGCCCTCGTTCACATCCGTTCCTTCAGCGACCTCAAGCGCCATGTCATCATGGCCTGGGTGTATCTGCGCCTGCGCCTTAAATTAGGATGGGGACATGTTCCGAATTCACGCCGTGAGCAGTGACGGAGAGATCGATTCCATGATCTCACCCGATCGCTCGAGCGGAATTGTGTAATTCGGTACGTGTCCCCGATTTGAAGGAGGACCCATGTCGTATTACCTTTACATCATTCTGGCCTATCTCATCGTTCTCACCGTCTTCAACTTCCTCCGGGCCCGGAAGGTCAAGAGCCAGGAGGACTTCCAGGTCGCCGGCCGCAGCCTGAAGTGGCAGGTCATGGTCTTCACTTTGATCTGCACCTGGATCGGTTCGGGCACGTTCATCAGCGGGGCGGAATTCGCCTCCAAGGCCGGGTTCTCGGCCCTGTGGCTCGCCGCGGGCGCTTGGGTCGGCATCATCCTCATCTATTTCCTCGCGGCCAAGATCCACACCTTCGGCCAGTACACGGTCGGCGACGTCCTCGAGGTCCGCTACGGGCCCGCCGCCCGACTCTTCGGGGCCATCGCCCTGATCCTGTCCTTCGTCTCCATCGTTTCCTATCAGTTCGTCGCCGGCGGGTTCATCCTGAACGTCATCACGGACGGCAAGATCTCTGAATCGACGGGGACGCTCATCGCCGCCGCGTTCGTCATCCTTTTCACCGCCGTCGGAGGAATGGTCGCCATCGCCTACACCGACGTGCCCAACGGCATCATCATCGTCCTGGCATGCCTGATTGCCGTTCCTTTCGTCATCACTGCGGCGGGCGGCCTGCCGGCGGCCAAGGCGGCCCTCGATCCGGGCTACTTCGCCGTCGTCAATAACCAGTTCGGGGCCCATCCCTGGTTGAAGGCGATCGGATATTTTCTCTCGACGATGTTCCTCCTCCTGGGCGTCCAGAGCATGTACCAAAAGTTCTACAGCGCCAAGTCGGCCAAGGACGCCAAGAAGGCCGTCGCCTGGTGGACGGTCGGAACGATCTTGGTTGAAACCATCGTCGTCGTCATCGCCGTCTTCGCCTTCAGCAAGTTGAAGGGCCAGATCGACCTGAGCGTGCCCAAAGCGGGCGGTAAGGTCGTCCTCATGGCGGCCAAACAGCTCGTTCCCGCTCCCGTCGGCGTGCTGCTCCTGGGCGCGGCCTGCGCCGTCGTCATCTCCACGGGCATGAATTATCTTCTGTCGCCCTCGACGACGCTCATGCGCGACATCTATCAGCGCTTCCTGAAGAAAAACGCGGACCCGAAGAAGATGGTCGCCCTGCAAAAGGTCCTCATCGTGGTCGTCGGCGTCCTGGCCTTCCTCCTGGCGACCCAGTTGAAAAGCGTCCTCGAGATGAGCTTCTTCGCTTATACCATTTATGGAGTGGCCATCACTCCCGCTCTCATCGCCGCCCTGGCTTGGAAAAGGGCGACGAAGGCCGGCGGCCTGGCCTCGATCGTCACCGGGACGGTCGTCTGCATCGTCTTTTTCGCTCTCTCCAAGCTTCTGCCCGCGGCCCAGGTGCCCGACGGCGATCCTTGGGGCATTCCGATCATTTATCCGGCCCTGATCGCTTCGCTCGCCGCCCTGATCGTCGTCAGCCTTCTGACCAAGAAACAGACGCCGGAGGAACTGGAGAAGTTCTTCCCTAAAAAATGACCACCGGCATCGTCAAGGACGACCGTTACCTCGCCCATAACCTGGGGGCGGGACACATCGAAGGCCCGGAGCGACTCGAGATCATCCATGCCGCGATCGAACGAGGTCTTCCCTTCCCCTGCGCCCTCATCGAGCCTCGGCCGGCGTCCCGGGAGGAACTCGAATACATCCACGCTCCCGAATATGTCGGACTCATCTCCCGGTTGGCGGGTCGGCGTTACGTCGAGCTCGACCAGGATACGTCGATGACCGCCGGCTCTTACGAGGCGGCCCGTCTTGCCGCGGGGGGAGCGATCCGGGCCGCGGACATGATCATGGAGGGCGAGATCGGCAGCGCGGTCGCGCTCGTCCGACCGCCGGGACATCATGCGGAACGCGGCCGGGCGCAGGGATTCTGCCTCTTCAACAACGTCGCCATCGCCGCCGAGCACCTCATCCGCGGGCGCGGCCTCCGCAGGGTTCTTATCGCCGACTGGGACCTCCACCACGGCAACGGGACCCAGAACGCGTTCTATCTCCGCAAGGACGTTCTGTTTTTTTCGACCCACAGATTTCCTTTCTATCCCGGGAGCGGATATTGGAACGAGGTCGGCGAGGGATCCGGAGAGGGATTCACCGTCAATGTCCCCTTGACCGCGGGCAAGGGGAACGAGGATTATCGTTTCATCTACAGAAACATTCTCGGTCCGATCGCCGCGGCCTACCGGCCGGAATTCATTCTCGTCTCGGCCGGCTTTGACATCTTCGCCGGCGATCCTCTGGGCGGCATGGAGATCACGGGCGACGGATTCGGCGCTCTCGCGGCCGAACTTCTGACCATGGCCCGGGATCACGCCCAAGGCCGGATCCTTTTCGTCTTGGAGGGGGGTTATGATCCCCAAGGCCTATCCTCGGGCGTCCTTCAGGTTCTGGCTCAGTTGTCCGCCACAGCCCATCCGCCGGAAGTCGCGGCGGATGCGTCTCTTCAAACACGCGCGGAAATCGCCCCCGTCCTCGATGTCCATAAAAAATATTGGCCTTTATAATAATAAAGCGCCTTTGCCGGGAAAAAAGGGGCCAAAACAGGAAAAATCCGACAACCGTCACCTATCGAGGACAGAATAACAGGGGGGCATTGGAAAATCAGGCGGGGAATTTGGTATAATTTTTGCAGAATATCCAGGCGGAAGGAGAACTAAGATGAAAAAGACTGCGATCATAGCCATGGCGGTTCTTTTGGCCGGCATTTTCGCCGGCGCCCAAGAGGCCAAGCCCCAGCCTTCCCCGCCCCAGGAGACCAAGTACACGAACAACTCCTTCGCCCGACTGAGCTTTATCGACGGAATCACCTATATCCAACGGGCCGCCGACCTCGCCTACGAGGAAGGCCAGGTCAACATGGCCATCGCCGAGGGCGATCGGATCGGCACGACGGACGGACGGGCCGAGATCTACATCGGCAAAAAGAGCTACATCCGACTCGACCAGAACGCCAAGATCGATTTTCTGGCCCTGCCCAAGAAAGACACGGGACTCATCCGGGTGCGGGAATGGGCCGGGAATCTCTACCTCGACGTGAAAGCTTTGGAAAAGGAAAAATCCATCGAGGTGATCACCTCGGACGCGACCTTTTACATCCTTGACAACGGCCTCTACAGGATCGACGTTAAGGAGGGCAAGGAAACCGAGATCCTGGTCTTCTCCGGCATGGTCGAAGCCTCCGGAGCGGAAGGATCGATGCTGGTGAAGCAGGAGCAGAGGGTTTCCATTTCCGACGGGCGCTTCCTGGCCAAGCCCTCGTCGTTCTTCGCCGCGGTGGACGACGGATTCGACCGCTTCAACTCCGACCGGGCGAGCAAGATCAACCGGACGTTCGCCCGGCGATATCTCTCCGGCGACCTCGAGGATTTCGAATACGAGCTCGATGAAAACGGCGATTGGGTCGCCAATGAGGAATTCGGCAGCGTCTGGGTCCCGCGCGGGATGGCCTCCGACTGGCGGCCTTACTCTAACGGCCGCTGGATGTGGCTGCCCATGGCCGGCTGGTCATGGCTCCCCTACGAGCCGTGGGGCTGGAGCACCTATCACTACGGCCGCTGGCACTGGGGGATGAACCTGGGCTGGTACTGGATCCCGACTAATATGTGGGGTCCGGCCTGGGTCAACTGGTGGTCGGATTACGATTACTACGGCTGGGCCCCGATGAGCTATTGGGGCTATCCCGGCATCATCATCGACAATTTCTACTACGGCCGCGGCTGGCGGAATTATGGCGACTACCCCTACAACTCTCGAGCCCTAACCGTCATCCACAAGAACCAGCTCCAGACCCGCGACGTCCGCAAGGCCTCCGTCAATCCGGAGGTGATCAAGTCGGTGGGCCGGATCAGCCTGACCAATCAGTCTTTGAACCTCCGACCCTCGGTCGACCGGAAGATCTCGGTCGAACAGATGGAGGGAGGGAACAGGGTGATCCTGCGCAAGAGCGGGCAAGGCGAGGAACCGGCCACCGTTAATAAGCCCGAGCGGACGATCGGGAAAGGCCGCGTCGTCGAGGGCGCCAAGACCGGCGATCAAAAAACGACCGAAGGGCAAAGCAAGGTCGATCCAAAGACGACGGCCGATCCTAAGATCTCCGCCCCGCCCAAGAAGGGCGAAACGCCTCCTCCGGCCGCCAAAACGGGAACCGGCGAACGCAAGATCCGTAAAAAGATGGACGGCGAAGGCGGCGGAACCGAGATGAACCTCAACGCCGCTCCGAACCGAAACGGGAATATCGGCTATCCCTCCAGGGACGTCGCCAGACAAAGTACGTCCCAGGGAAGCCGCGTTTCCAAGCCGAATTCGGTGCTGGACAGGGTCTATCGGTCCTTTTCGGCGCCGAGCCGATCATCGTCCGCCGGCCGGCCTTCGAGCGGGTCCGTCACCCGGTCGGCGCCCAGGACCGGATCCTCGTCGGTTTCCCGCGGCTCTTCAGGCGGCTCTTCAGGCAGATCTTCAAGCGGATCTTCGGGTTCGCGCTCCGGCGGCGGAAGTATCCGCAAAAAGTAGGTTTTTTCGTTTCCTCCCATCGGCGGAGGGAGGCTCCGAAGACTGAAGACTCTAGACCGATGCCGTCCTATTTGAACCAATAGGGAAAGCTGTCGTTCCCCGCCGAGGTGAGGATTCTCCGGACCTCGCCTGTCTTGAGGTCGAGGGTATGAAGCTGATAGGCGTCTTTGCCCTTGGCTTTCGGGCTGGAGGAAAAGACGATCATGTCCCCGGCCGGCGAAAAGCAGGGATAATAATCGTAGGAATCATCTCTTTTCAGAGTAGAATTGACCTTTCCGCCGCCGTCGCCGTTCATTAAGAAGACGTCGCCCAGGCCGTCGTCCTCATGACCGACGAAGGCGACCTTGGCGCCGTCGGGGGAAATCTTGGGACGGCAGGTCCCGCTCTTGGTCAGCTTTGTGTATTGCCCGGACGTCATATCGTATTTGGCAACCAACCAGCCCAGCAGCACCTTGCCCGTGAAATAAATCTCCCTGCCCTTGGGGTTGGGGAACACGGTGATGGTCGAGCTGAACGGCGGATCGGGAAACAGCGGCGTCGATGTCTTGGTTTGGAGGTCGAGCTTCATGGACTGCCAGGAATTCCTCCCCACGGTCAAATCATAATAGATGTATCTCCCGTCCGCGCTCCAAGAGGGAGACACGTCGTCCCGGGAGTCGTTCGTCAGACGCTCGACCTTGCGGCTTTTCAAATCCATCAGGAAAATGTCGAAGTTCCCTCCGCGGTTCGAGGTGAAGACGAGCCTCTCTCCCTTCCCATCAGGCACCGGCCAGCGGTCCTCGGCCGGGTCTTCCGTTAAGCGCTCGAGCCGGTTCCGACTCAGGAGATAAATATCGTCGTTCCCCCCCATATCCGAGTTGAAGACGATCCGGGAATCATGTTCGAAATTGACGACATAGGCAGGGACACCCGCCGTCGAAACGGCCAACATGCAAATAAAAAAATTCACCAAGTTCATGAGTTCATCCTAGGGGAAATCCGGGCGGATGTCAAATCAGCCTTGAGCCTCCGCAATTTGACAGCTCCCAAAGGGATACAGTATACTTTTGCGCCTCACGCTGGAGGAATGGAATGAGTCGCTGGAAGCTGCTGTTCACGATCTTCGCCGTCACCTTTTCCACGATGCTAGTCGAAGTCCTGCTGACGCGCGTCTTCTCGGTCCTCTATTTCGGGCAGTTCGCCTTCTTGATCATCTCCCTGGCCCTTTTCGGCTACGGTTTGAGCGGAGTTTTCCTGAGCCTGGGCAAGCTGTCTCAGAGGGAAGACCAAACGTCCCGGCTTCTCGCCCGATACCTTCTGCTGTTCGCGATTTCCCTGCTCGCGGCCTATAAAGCGACTCTCGTTCTGACCATCGATTTCCTTCGTCTTTTCAACCCGATCAGCAACCTGCTCATCCTGGTCCTCAACTGCCTCATCCTGCTCGTGCCCTTTTTTTTCGGGGGCGTTGTCCTCGCCCTCATCTTCTCCTCCTATTCCGACCGGATCGGCCGGCTCTACTTCATCGACCTGGCCGGGGCCGGCCTCGGGTCCCTGGCCATTATCCCCCTCATCCCCCAACTGGGCCCGAGCCGCATCCTGATCCTCTTGTTCCTCCTCCTGGCCCTGGCCTGGGTCTTCCTCGCCCCCGGTCGCCGGACCGTCCGGACCGGCATCATGACTCTCCTGGCCGTCTCCTTCGTCCTGATGTACTGCTTCGACGAGAAAGTTTTTCCCATCGTTCCCAAGCTGATCGAATGGAAGCGCCAATACAACGCCCAGCTGGAGAACAATCGCATCGAATACAGCAAGTGGAGCACGATCAACAAGATCGATGTGGCCCCCTTCGGGCCGGGCCGCAAGGTCATTTGGATCAACGGCGGCACGATGCAGTCGTTCATGAAGCAGTTCGACGGGAACCTAGCGGGGCTGGAGAAGATCGAGTGGGACCCGGTCGGACTGCCTTTCCAGCTTACCCGGAACGGCTCGGCGGTCATCATCGGTTCGGCCGGGGGCTACGAGGTCCTCTGCGCCCTGTCCCACCGGTTCAAGCGCATCGTCGCCATCGAGATGGACCCCGTCATCTGCGAACTGCTCAAGAACGAATACGCCGCTTATACGGGCAACATCTTTCACCTGCCCCAGGTGACCCTGCTCGCCGACGAGGGGCGGAGCGCGCTCAAACGGATGGACCGGAAGTTCGATGTCATCCAGATGGTCAATTCCCATAACGCCGATCTTCTTCTCTCCGGCGCCCTGAGCATTTCCGAGAGCTATATCTACACCGTCGAGAGCTTCAAGGACTACTGGGACCACCTTCGGCCCGACGGCTTCGTCTATATCCTGCACTGGGCAGGAGAGCGGCTTTTCGCCACGGCCCTCAGAGCCCTTCAGGAAATGGGCGTCGAGCGGCCACAGGATCGTTTCTTCGTCGTCCAGTACGCGAACGGGTTCAACAATTTCTTCCTGAAGAAGGGCGATTTGACCGACGCCGATTACGACGTTATGAAGGGCTCCGTCAGGGAAACGGGGGAGATCGTCTATTCCCCCGACATGCGCAAGGACAACCTCTACTATGCGATGATGAACAATCTGGAGGCGACGGTCCGGCAGTCTTCGGTCAACATCGCCCCGGTCTACGACAACTCCCCCTACTTCAACCAGCCGAACCGCATCGGACAGTTCCGCTTCAGCAACATGAAGGTTCAGGGCATGGCCGAGCCCATCGTTCGGTCCGCGCTCATCTATTCCAACTCCATCTACCTGTCCATCCTGGCCCTAGCCCTGCTCTTTTCCTTCGTTTTCATCTATCTTCCCCTCCGGCGGAGGTCGACCGGCGTCGGGGAAAAACCGATGATCCTCTATTTCTTCTTCATCGGCCTGGCCTTCATCCTGGTCGAGATCATCTTCATCAAAATCTTCCAGCTGTTCCTGGGCAGCCCGGCCATCTCGATCTCGATCATCATCTTCTCTCTCTTGGTCTCGTCCGGCCTCGGCAGTTTGTTCTCCGAGCGCCTCGGCGCGTGGCTGGGCCCGCGCAAGATCGGGATCTTCTCGGTCTTGCTGGCGATAGTGCTTTCGCTCTACGGCCTGGGCCTGTTCTCGCTTCTCAACCGTCTCATGTTCCTCGCCTTCGCCTGGCGGATCGCCGTTTCCTTCATCCTGATCTCGCTGGCGGGCTTCTTCATGGGCTCCTTTTTCCCGGACGGTATCCGCCGGCTGGGCCGGCAGGACAAGACCATGATCGGCTGGGCTTGGGGGGCCAATTCCTTCGCTACGGTTCTGGGTTCGATCTTGGCCGTGATCGTCTCCATCAACTGGAGCTTCACGGTCGTCCTGGTATTGGCCGGAATGGCTTACCTTGCGGCCGGGCTCTGCAACCGGAAGGCCGGCAGGACGAAAGCGGCTTGACTTCGAGTTGATATAGCCGCGGGACTTCAGCTCGGACGAGGACCGTCCTTCGCCCGGACGGATGTCACAGATGGCTCAGTTCTGGCGCCCCAAACGGTTCAGAAGTTTCCAGAAGCGTTCGTTATTCACGGAGGACCAGGCATGGCCTCGGGGGGGAAGATCGCGCAGGAGGATCGTGCGGTACCCGTTCTCGCGATAGACGCGCTCCGAATCGATGCAGAAGCGGATCAAGTTCTGGTAATCGCCGAGGTTGTAACAGAAGACCACCCCGAACTGCGGGCCCTTCTCAGCGGGAGGGAGGACCTCTTCTGCCTGGTTGATATAGGCTTGGGAGTGAGAAATGATGGCGTTGTAGAAATGCGGGCGGCGATTTGCCAGATAATGGCTTAAGCCCGCGCCCGCCGAGAGCCCGGCGAGGTAGACCCGGCGAGGGTCGACATCGGAATGGGCGATCACCGTGTCGATGATCTTCTCGACGCCGTCGATTTCCTTATCGATCAGCCAGCCCACGGACCGGCAGTCCAGGAATGTGTATTCGTACCTGGCCGTCGGGACGAGGAGAATGATTCCGCGGGCGCGGCAGAACGGGATCAAGCCCGTTTCTTCGATCGGGCTCCCGGTATAATTCTTCAGGCCTGGGATCTTCTTGAAACCCGGGGAGATCACCCCGTGGAAATAGACCAGCAAGGGATGCCGGCGTCCCCTGCCCCCGGGAAGAAAAAGCCTGTATTCGCGGGGATTGCCGGAATCATCGACCACCGGATAGGGGGTCTCAAGGACCTTGGCCGGCTTGAAGGGGCGGCAGACGGGAAGGGTCAGGGCTAAGATCAGGAGTCCTATCCATGGCCGGTTCTTTTTCAAGGTCATTTCACCAGGGAGGCGGTTTGCAGATAGCGGGCGATAGCCTGGGCAAAGATCTTGTTTCCCATGGCATTGGGGTGAATATTGGCCGCGCTGATCCTGAGGTCCCGGGCTTTATACGATAGCATTTCGGTCAGCGGATCCAAGACCGGAAAACCATAATCCAGGCAGAGCTTTTTCACGATCTCATGAATTTCGGTGAACAGATAGTGATCCATTTCCTGCAATTCAGGGTGAATGACGAACACCACCGGTATTTGAGGCTGGGTCAAGGCGCGGATTTTAGCGAACGCCGCGTTCAAGATATTCCAATTCTCCGCTTCCTGGTAACCATCGAAGAAATACCGGTTGTAACCCTTTTCCAGAAACTTCAGGCCGTCCTTGGAATATTGGGGGGGGCGCGTGTCGGCATTGGTCTTTTTCAAAAATAGACGATTTTTTATCAGCAAGTAAGTTTTAAAATGGGGCAGAAGCTTATCCACAAAACCGATGCCGGTGGCTAAAAAGGAATTGTAGCCTTTATACGTGCTCAAGACCCTCCGCTCCCGGCTAAAGACGCCGATATCATTCAAGCTGTAGCCGATGATGATCAAATCCGGCGAATACCCCAGGACCTTATCCTGGATCCTTTCCGCTTCCTGGGGGGTGTTGTAGCCCATCACCCCGAAGTTGATCACTTCCACATGAGGATTGGTTCTTTGCAGCTCTCTTTCCAGCTGTTTGGGCCACGTATTCTCCAGTTCCAATCCAAAACCGAACGTGCTGGAATCCCCCACGGCGGCGATGCGGAAGGTCCCGTTGGGTTTTGTCCGGGAATAATCTCTGTCCCGAATGCCGTCCTGATTGATCCTGTACCAGGCATTGTCCTCGAAGGCAACGCTGCCGGGCACCAGCTCATAGCCCATCACCGGATTTGCCGTAAACCGATGGGTTTTCAAGGTCAGGGGGATGACGGTTGGACCGTTGAGCTTGTTCCAGAAGATCCTAACCAAGACTTCGACGGCGCCGAGCGTCACCGCTGTCGCCATAAAAACAAGAAAAAATCGGATAAAAAGCCTTCTCATCTTATCAAAACGCATTTTAGCACAGCCGTGCCCATCGGACAATATGGGGGAGCGTCCGGACGGTCAAGGGACGAGCCTTCGCGGCGGAAGTACTCACCCGTTCTTATATCAACGGGCGAGTACGGCGGAAACGGATCCCCAGACAAAGCCTGGGGCCCCTGCCGCCGTGGACCCCCGGGCAAAGCCCGGGGCACTCACCCGCG
>JAUYDS010000057.1 GCA_030691735.1 Candidatus Aminicenantota bacterium | reverse complement strand
GCTGTTTTTGGAGAGGGACGACGTCGCCGCCGGAGCGGCGTTTCAGCACGAAAACCAGGAGAACGATGACGATCGCCTCGAGAAAGATGGCGATGAGGCCCAGCGTGTTCATGAGATTCATGTCCGACTCCTCTTATCCTTTCCTTCTATCGCCGCGCGGGAAAATCGGCCCCGGCTCAGCCCGTAAAGTAGAGGTACGCGGCCAGTATGCAGACCAGGACAAAGGCCGAAGCCAGGACGTCCCGCCAGTCCCAGCTCAGGCGGATTTGTCTGCGGTCCTCCGCCGTCCTCGTTCCGAAGGTCAGGCTCTTGATCCTTTCGTAGTCCGGTTCTTTCGTCATATAGCTGACGATGACCATCACCGCGATCGAAATAATCGTGATCACGACGCTGAAATATTGAAAATAAATGTTGTTGATGATCCAGAGGAACGATCCCTCAGCGTAGCCTTTGGCGACCGTCTTGGCCGCATCGGCATAGCCGAACAAGCCGAGCGCCACCGGGGTGTCGACCAGCATCCGGAACAATCCCAGAGCGAGACCGGTGATCAAAGCCCACAGGCACCCTTTGGCGTTGAGCCGCTTCCAGAAAACGCCGAAGAAAAAGACGACGAATATGGGCGGCGCTAAATAGCCCTGCACGGACTGCAGGTAGAAGTACAGGCCGTGGGCTCCCTGGATAACCGGGATCCACAACAGGGCGATGAAGACCATGACCCCGGTCACGAACCGGCCCGTCCGGACCATCTGATGCTGGGTGGCTTTGGGTTTCCACTTTTGATAGAGATCAATCGTGAACAGAGTGGAGCTGGCGTTGAACGCGCCGGCCAGCGAACTCATCAGGGCGGAGAGCAGTCCGGCCACGACGAGACCCCGCAGGCCCACCGGCAATAAATACTTGACTAACAGGGGGAAAGCGGCTTGGGATTCCCGCGCTATAGCCGTCCCGTCGGCGCCCATCATGACCTCCAATCCCGGCACCTTGCCGCTCTTGGCCAGGGCGAACGCGATCAAGCCCGGCACGATGAAGAGGTAGACGGGCAGGAGCTTGAGGACGCCGGCGAAGATGCTTCCCCGCCGAGCCGTCCGTTGGTCGGGAGCCCCGAGAGCCCTCTGGACGATGTACTGATCCGTGCACCAGTACCACAAGCCGATGATCGGAGCGCAAAAGAGCATGCCCAGCCATGGAAAGTAGCCGTTGAAATACCAGGCCTGCTTGACGACGGCGCCGGCCGCGTTCTTCACCAAGACGGGCGCCCAGGTCCCATCCACGCCGGCAGGGACCAGAGGTTTCCATAGGTTGAACATGTCCGAACCGCAGAGCTCGCGCAGCGGGCCCAGACCTCCCAACTTGACCAGACCGTAAGCGGTCAGGATGAGCGATCCCAAGATCAAGATGACGGTCTGGATGGCGTCATTATAAGCCACCGCTTTCATGCCTCCGAGCATGGTGTAGATCCCGGTCAGAACGATGACCAACACCGAGCCGATCCAGAAGCTGTTGAGTGCGATCCCCCCCAAGCTCAAATGGACTTCCGGCAGGAGCGTGGAGAACACGACTCCGCCGGCGAAGATCCCGACGGCCATTTTAGTGACGATGTAGGAGATCAGTGAAACGATCGCCAGAACATAACGCGAGTGGACCGAAAAACGGCGTTCAAGGAACTCCGGCATGGTAAAGACGAGCGAGCGGGCATAGAACGGAACGAAGACCCAGGCCAGGACCAGAAGGCACCAGGCGTGGAGCTCGTAATGGGCCATGGCCACTCCGTCCGTGGCGCCGGACCCGGCCAGCCCGACGATGTGCTCCGAGCCGATGTTCGAAGCGAAGATCGAGGCGCCGACGACCCACCAGCTGAGATTCCGACCGGCCAGGAAATAATCGGCGGCGGTGTCCTTCCTCTTACGGATGACCCACCAGGCCACGCATAAGATAACGGCGAAATACGCGCTCAGAGTGATCCAGTCTAAAGTTTGTAGGCCCATGGGATTCCTTTCGCAAGAGGAGTTTGTAAACTCATATCGACGATCGGAACTTCATCCTAAGAAGAGAATAAATACTTATTATAAAAACGAAAAAATAGCAAATTCATGGGAAGTCCAAGGATTGGCGCAATTGGACGGGCGGCTGCCACGGCTATGAAAGTCTCCTGACAGACGGATACTTGGCGCTTCTATGCGTGCTGGAGGATCCAAAGACGATCCGCTGAGGATAAGCGGATACGCGATCCCGTTCGACCAGTTTTTTATTTTCCGTACAACGCGGCGTTGAACACGATCCGGAATGTTCCGAACGACTGGGCCCTCCATTCGGGACGGAAACCGAGAAGGACGATGTGCCCTTGATCGAGCTCGAGATCGAGCGCGGCCGCTTTGCCGTGGAGATACTTTTCGCCGATCAAGTACCCCGACAGGAGGGGTGATCCGGTGTCAGGGTATCTGGCCAGGACCTTGCCCTTGAAGCCGTCGAGCATGTCGAAGACCGGGCTGCCGTCAACGAACACGGCCGCCTTCTCGGGCATGCCGGCCATCACCGGATGCGTCGTATCGACGTTGACCTCGACGATCGATCCGCGCAGGAAGAACTCCTCCGCCTTCAGGCCCTCCACGGCGTTCTTGACCGGCAGTTTGAACTGCTGGATGGCGAAGCGGGCGGCCGAGTTGAAGCAGACGAGGGTGCCTCCGCCGCGGACGAAGGCCTCGAATCCCTTGAGATCATCCGCGGTGAGGGCGTAGGCGTATTCCGGCCGGACGGCGCGGGCGGCTCCTCCCGGGCGGCTTCCGGCCTGTTGAGCGCCGGCTCCCGCGGCGGGAGGCGCTCCGGCAGTGGGAGCTCCCGCTCCCCTGACGCCTTGGCCGCCGGCCGCGCTTTCCAACGGGATCCGGGCGTCGTCGGCGAGGATGATCACGTCGACCTTGCCCCGGAGCGGGGCCCGAAAATCCTCGGGATGCAGGCTGACGAACTCAAAACCGTACTGCTCGAGCAGCCAGCGGGTCCAGCCTTCGTCCATGCTGCCGCTCCACGGCTGATAAAGGCCGAGGCGCGGCTTCTTCACGGGCGCGCCGTTGGCGGCCGTGCGTTCGGCGATAAGGACCAGCGAGCGGACCAGCTCGGACTGCACCGATCCCGAAAGGCCGCGGATCAAATAGCGCCCGCCTTTGCCCGGCGCTCCCGCCGCGAATTGAACGGAGGCTCCCTGCTTCCAGGCGCGGTTGATCGCGCGGAAGGCGTTGT
>JAUYDS010000191.1 GCA_030691735.1 Candidatus Aminicenantota bacterium | reverse complement strand
GAGGTCGAGCTGGGTTCCAAAGTCGTTGCCGAAGAAGTAGCCGTCCATCAGATCTCCGGCCGAGCCAAAAAAACGCCGATTGGCCTCCAGATAAAATCCGCAGACGCGAGCGGTTACGGCCTGAACGACGTCGGGATGGGTGTGCATCTTGACGAAATAGCTCTCGATCCCGAAGAGGTCCATGAGATCGTGGAAAAACGGCGCCCAGAAGCCGCTAGCCCGGTAATGGTCGCCGGCGCCGCGAAGAGCGGCGAGACATTCGCTGAAATCGAGGAAGTCCGGGTTCGGCCAGTCGAACGAATCGACATCATCGATCATTTCGGCATTAGCTAAAGGGCCGGCTTCGCCGTGGGATTTCTTCGACTGATGCCAATCGAAGATCTTCTTGCCTTCGGGATGGCGGTAGGTCGTGCCCATGTACTGCGGCGTGATCCAGCGGAAATCGTCGCCGAGCTTGAGGCGGAGTTCCTCCTCACTGCGCGTTCCGAAATATCTGTGATAGATCGGCCAGGTGTCGGCGTGGGGATTCCCCAGCCAAAAGCCGAGGCGCGGAACGGGTTTGCGGGCGATGATGTCGCGGACGAGCTGACGACTTGTCATATTTAGATAAATGTCATTACGGGCAGCCAAAGGGAGCACGGTAATCCCCGAGATAATCCCCCCTCACCCCCCTTTAGCAAAGGGGGGGAATAAATCCCCCCTTTAATAAAGGGGGGATAAAAATAGGGACGTAGCATGGTGTCCCCTATCCATTTACCGGTATTTTTTGACCGCGTCGAACATGCCGACGATATTCCGCGGCGGGACGTTGGGCATGATGTTATGGATCTGGGTGAAGACGAACCCGCCGCCCGGCGCGAACGTCTCGATCCGCTCTTTGACGTGGGCGTCGATCTCGTCCGGCGTTCCCAGCGGGAGGACCTTCTGCGTGTCGCAGCCGCCGCCCCAGAAGACGATGTCCTGGCCGAACTCCCGCTTGAGCCGGGCCGGGTCCATGCCGCGCGCGCTCGTCTGGACCGGATTGATGATCTCCACGCCGACCTCGATGAGGTCGGGCAGGATGTCGGCGATCGCCCCGCAGGAATGGAGAAAGAGATGCGGGCCCGAACGCTTTTTGACCGTCTCGAAGATCAGCTTCTGACGCGGTTTGAAGACCTCGCGGTAAAGCCGCGGCGAGATCTCGAGGGCCAACTGCGTCCCCAGATCGTCGCCCATCTGAATGATCTGAACGTAGCCGCTCACCGCGTCCAAGATCTTTTCGAGATTCCCGATGTGCATTTCCACCAGCTTGTCGAGAAGGGCCTCCGCTTTACGGCGGTTCTCGACAAGGTCGATGAGGAACTGGTCCATGCGGCAGAGATATTGCCCCCATTCCAGGAGATTGGCCCCGAAGGCGATCATGACGGCGTAATCGGTCGTTTCATACAAATACTTGGCTCGGCGCCGGATATCCGCCAGATGCTCGGGCGTCAGCGGCTTATGGTAGGGCGCGCAGGGAAGCGCCGACCAAGTCACTTTTTCCATGAGCTCGGGGAGCCTATCGAGCACGGTCAGATCCGCGCCGTCCCAGCCCTCGAGCGGAAAACGGGTTTGGCTGAGGTAGTAAGCGCCCTGGGGCATGGCCCCGATCGTCGTGTCGTCGGCGCCCAGCGCCAGCCAGCCGCCTTCGCGCGGGATGAAGCGCACGTAAGCGGGGATCTTCGCCGCCGCGCCGTTGGGAAGGGTGAAGTCACTCCAATCCTGCTTGTCGCGGAGAAAGACGCGCCCCAGGTCGACGACGTCGGATTCGACATAATTAAGGACCGTCTCCTCGGGCAGAGCGAGCTGCTGGATGACGTCGTAAACATAGACATGCCCGGAATCGATCCCGAGGTGTTCCTTCAGCCGGCCATAGGCGACGGCGGTGATGCCCGTCGAGCGCATCGCGCCCAGGTCCACGGGCACGCGGTCCGGCTCCTGGTGGCGGATGGTCCGAAGAACGCGTTCTCGCCGGGTCATGGGCTTATTCTATCACAGGAAGTTCTCTAGGAATTCCATTCTCCGCAAATCGATCAGGATTCCTCGATAAGATCGGCCTCTCGCCAGCGGCCGGACCGCTCGAGGCGGACCGTTTTGATCTCGAAGGGTTTGAATTTCAATGAGATTTTTTCGCTCGGCTGGATTGACAATCGGCCCTGCGTTTCAATCCCGGCCGCTTCATGCAGCCGAACGACGAGCGCCTTGCCGTCCCAGGACCGCTTGCACGCGGTCAGGCGGATGTTTTGAGGCTCGACGGACAGGATCTCGAGCGGGCTTTTCGTCGCTCCGATCGGCAGATGGACGATCGCGAAAGGCGGAGCGCTCAGCCAGTCGGCCAGACCGGGGAGCATCCTGCGGATGCGCTCAGGTTCGCCGGCCGTGACGAGGAGACGGACATCGTGAACGCCGAGGTCGGCCAATTTCCGCGCGGGGGCGCGTCCGATTTTGAATCCCCGCTCGTGGCAATAGGCGGCGCTCCGTAGCACGGACAGGCGGATCTCGCCGTCCGCGAAATCGAAGCCGTTCTGACCAGAACTCACGACGCCCAGGGCGGCGTCCTTTCCATCGAGCTTTCCCTCGACGAGCAGCCAGCGGCCGTGGACGTGCTCCTGGCCGTCCGCGGGCCGGGCGATGGCGCCTCCGGGAATTTCGGCGAGAACGGACGGCGGCTTGAAGACCGTCGGGATGGACAGCTTCAGCCTCCGGCGCTCCTCGTTCCAGACGATCCGCAAGCGGAACTCGAGCGCGGGCCAGGCGGAGGTCAAGGGACGAGCCTTCGGCTCGCCACTCGCCCGTGGCTTGTATCCACGGGCGAGTACGGCGGAAGTGGACCCCCGGGCAAAGCCCGGGGCCCCGGCCGCCGTGGAGATCGTCTCCATGACGATCCGACTTTTCTTATGGACGAAGACGGATTCGGTGATCGAGCGGATAGGCCCGTCCTCGATGCGCCTCGGCGTCCCGTGTTGCTTGAATACGCCTTTGATGTTCCGATAGTTCCCTCGCTCCGTGCCCCAGGAATCGGCGTTGTCGTCGATCACCAGCGGCTGCATCAGCGTTCCGGCCAGATAATTGGATCCGCCCGCCGTGAGCGATGTGACCAGTCCCGTATGCGGGTCGATCCTGAAATTCAACCGCGGGTCGACGCCGTCCGATCCTTTTTTCTTAACCGGCGCAGCATCCCCCCGTTCCCCTCGCTTTTCTTTGAACGCCCGGGCCTCATAATGCGAAACGCCGACCCCGGGGAGGTCGGCCATGAAGCAGATCTTGCGCCGCCAGCCGTTGAAGGGAAGGAGCGCCTCCGGCTGTTCTTCCTGGCAGGGGACTTCGGACCCGTCCGGCCGGAAGAGCCGCAATCGCCATTTTCCTTTCCAGAACGGCCGGTAGTCGGCCATGCATTCGACTTCGACGGGGACGGCCGGACACGAAGGATTCGCGTTCAAGACGGTTATCGGAATATAAAATTCCCGGCTCGGGCCCCGGTCAAGGGACGAGCCTTCGCGGCGGAAGTGGACCCCCGGGCAAAGCCCGGGGCACTCACCCGCGATGTAAATACGCGGCTGAGTACGGCGGAAACGGATCCCCAGACAAAGCCTGGGGCCCCTGCCGCCGCCCCGGCCGC
>JAUYDS010000189.1 GCA_030691735.1 Candidatus Aminicenantota bacterium | reverse complement strand
GGGTATGATTTTATATATTATATCAGTGCTGTCCCATTAAGAAAATAATGCGAAAATATGTGCAGGCATAATTGGAGTTACGAGAAAAGAAAATCATATTTGAGTTCAAATCGATTACGCGCGAAATCGGCCGTTATCTGTGTAATATATGCACGATATGCGGCTTATTAAAATCACGGATGGGACACTACTGATGCGCAGAGTATAATCATATTGGTAATGAACAAATTGACGGCGTTTCCAAAGAACCTTGAATCCCAAGAATACGAGCGGATGACGGCGGACGATATCGTCACACTCTTGGCGACGGATTTAAGCCTCGGATTAAAGACAACAGAAGTCGAACATCGATGTCAGCGATTCGGCTTCAACGAAGTTCCGGAGAAAAAAACTCATCCCCTCCGGAGCTTTATCAAAAAGTTTTGGGGGCTGACCGCCTGGATGCTCGAGCTCATCATCGTCCTATCGTGGATTCTGCATAAGGACGCGGATGTCTATATCGTCGGCGGACTGCTGATCATGAATTCGATCATCAGCTTTTTGGAGGAACAGAAGGCGTCCCGCGCGGTCGAAGAATTGAAAACAAAACTCCAAATTCAAGCCAGGACGCTCAGAGACGGGGCGTGGGCGCTCGTTCCCGCCAGGGAATTAGTTCCGGGAGATGTCCTGAGAATCCGGTCCGGAGATTTTATCCCCGCGGACCTGAAAATCCTAAACGGCGCGCTCGCCGTGGACCAATCCGCTTTGACGGGAGAATCCCTGCCCCTGGAGAAGAAGACCGGAGACCTTTTATATGCGGGATCTGTGCTTAAACGAGGAGAGGCGACAGGGGTCATCATCCAAACGGGCGCGTCGACAAATTATGGAAAGACGACGCAGCTTGTTCAAATCGCACGGCCCAAACTTCACATGGAAGAGGTGGTCTCCAAGCTCGTGAAATGGTTGCTTATGATTATCGGCGGCCTCTTGAGCATGACGCTGGGAATATCGATAATCCGGGGCTTCCCCCTCCTTGATATATTGCCTTTAATGCTGGTGCTTCTGTTGTCGGCGATCCCGGTCGCCCTGCCGGTCATGTTCACCGTAAGCATGGCCATCGGCGCCAGGGAACTGGCCAGGAAAAACGTCTTGATCGCGCGGTTGAGCGCGACGGAGGACGCCGCGACCATGGACGTTTTGTGCGTGGATAAGACCGGGACCCTGACGTTGAATGAATTGTCCATTTCCCACATCATCCCCTTAGGACCTTTTTCCGATAAGGACGTCATCCTGTATGGCGCACTCGCCTCGAAAGAAGCCAACCAGGATCCTCTGGACCTGGCGTTCATCAAGCTTGCGAAGGAGAAAGATATTCTGAGCTCATCGTACATTCAGGACAGCTTTGTTCCTTTCAATCCCCTTTCGCGAAGAACCGAAGCCCTGATCAGACACGATCACAAGGCTTTTCGCGTCATGAAAGGAGCGGTATCGATTATCGCCCAAGCTTGCGGGCTCGAATCGCAAGAGCTCAAGGGCTTGGAGGCCCGCATCGAGGACTTTTCGAACAAAGGATACAAAACATTGGCCGTCGCCCTGATTGAAGACTCGAAGCCGGTCATCGCCGGATTAGCCGCCCTCAGCGATAGCCCCAGGCCGGATTCGAAAGCCTTGATCCAAGAGCTTCAAGCTTTGGGCATATCGATCAAGATGTTGACCGGCGACGCCTTGCCGATCGCACAAGAGGTCGCCAGAGACATCGGAATTGGAGAAAACGTCTCCCGCATGTCGGATCTGAAAGCCCTGATGACGACCGACCCCGCCGCGGCCTTGAGGATGATGGAACAAAGCGCCGGTTTCGCGGAAGTCTATCCTGAAGACAAATATCTCATCGTCCATAGCCTTCAGGCTGGAGGGCATGTTGTCGGGATGACGGGAGACGGTGTCAACGACGCCCCCGCCCTTAAGCAGGCCGAAGTCGGGATCGCCGTGAACAGCGCCACGGACATTGCCAAAGCATCGGCCAGTGTCGTCCTGACGAGCGCGGGATTGTCGGGTATCGTCGAACTGGTCAAGAACGGCCGGAAGGTCTATCAAAGGATCAACACGTGGGTTCTCAACAAAATCATGAGAACGATCTTGAAGTCTACTTTCGTTATCGGTGTCTTTCTGATCACCGGCGATTTTGTCGTATCCGCTTTTACCATGGTGCTCTTGTTGTTGATGACGGATTTTGTCAAGATATCCTTATCCACAGATCGTGTTAGTTGGTCAAAATCTCCCGATACTTGGAATATCGCGAGTTTCGTCAAGGTGTCAACCGTTCTAGGCATATTCATGGTATTGGAATCCCTGGTTCTTCTTTGGATGGGATTAAAAATTTGGCATTTATCGCCGTCCGATCCGCATGTTCAAACGTTCAGCTTTGAAATTCTCTTCTTCTCAGCCGTAACATCTATATTCGTCGTCAGGGAACGGCGTCATTTCTGGAGCTCAATGCCAAGCCGGATGCTGTTGAGCGTTATTCTCGTCGACATGCTTGTCGGGATCATGATCTCAGCGTTTGGAATCCCCGGCGCTCTTCAGCCCATTCCGCTGCCCATGACCGCGTTTGTTATCGGCTTTAACATCCTGTTTTCATTGTTCGTAAACGATTTCGTAAAAATCCATCTCATTAAAAAGATGAAACTTGCCTGATCGGCCGAAATGACTATTTTGGACTCTGGAAGAAAGAATCGAAGTGAATGGCGGGCGAAGAATCCGGGGTCGCGTCTACACTTTCCACAAAAAAGCGGCAAAGTGTAGGCGCGACCCCGAATCGATGGCTTACCAGGCTCCGTCCTTCAGATAGGCGTCGATCGCCTTGGCCGCTTTCTTGCCCGCGCCCATGGCCAGGATGACCGTGGCTCCGCCGGTGACGATATCGCCGCCGGCGAAGACACCTTTTTTGGAGGTCTTGCACGTTTCCAGGTCGGCGACGATGTTGCCCCATTTGGTCAGGGCCAGGTCCGGCGTCGTCGATGTCAAGAGGGGATTGGGCCCTTGCCCGATGGCCATGATGACCATGTCCACGTCGATGACGTGTTCGGACCCTTGGACGGGAATGGGCTTTCTTCTCCCCGAGGCATCCGGTTCGCCCAGCTCCATTTTGAGGCATTCGATCCCTTTGACCCAGCCCCGCTCGTTCCCCAGGATACGGATGGGATTGGTCAACAGATGGGGTTGGACGCCTTCCTCGAAGGCGTTCTCGATCTCTTCCGCCCGGGCGGGCATTTGCTCCCGGGCCCGGCGGTAGATGAGATAAACGTTCTCCGCCCCCAAGCGGATAGAGATCCGGGCCGCGTCCATGGCCACGTTCCCGCCGCCGACGACGGCGATGTTCCGTCCGAGATGGATGGGCGTGTTGTATTCGGGAAAGAGATAGGCTTTCATGAGATTCGCCCGGGTGAGGAACTCGTTGGCGGAATATACGCCGTTGAGGTTCTCGCCGGGGATCTCCATGAAGTACGGCAGTCCGGCTCCGGTCCCGATGAAGACGGCCTCGTAGCCTTGACGGAAGAGGTCGTCGATGGTGAAGGATTTTCCGATGACGTGGCTGAGCTTCATCTCGGCGCCCAGTTTCCCGATGTATTCGCTCTCGCGCTGAACGATCCGCTTGGGCAAACGGAACTCAGGAATGCCGTAGACCAGCACGCCGCCCGCTTTGTGGAGGGCTTCGAAGACGGTGACGGCGTGTCCCAATTTGATGAGCTCGCTGGCCGCGGTCAAGCCCGCGGGGCCGGCCCCGATGACGGCCACTTTCTTCCCCGTCGACGGGGCCGGGTGAGGCAGGCGGACGTCGCCCTGCTGGAATTCGTAATCGGCCACGAACCGCTCCAAGCGGCCGATGGCGACCGGCTGTCCTTTCTTGGCCAGGACGCAGACGACCTCGCATTGGTCCTCCTGCGGGCAGACGCGGCCGCAGATGGCCGGGAGGCTGTTCTTTTCTTTGATCTTGTAGATGGCCCCGATGAAATCCCCGTTCCGGATGAGCTTGATGAAGGCGGGAATGTCGATATCGACGGGGCAGCCCGCGATGCAGGGCGATTTCTTGCAGTCCAGACAGCGGGAGGCTTCGCGCATGGCCAGGTCCCGGGTATACCCCAGGGCCACCTCGTCGAAGTTCCGGACCCGCAGCTTGGGGTCCTGTTTGGGCATGGGCTCCCGCTTGTTGGCCCGCTTCAGTTTCTTCTCGGCTTCCTGGAGCCGGCATTCGTGGTCCCACAAAGCTCGGTGCTCCTCGCGCCGGTACATATCCGCTCTCTTGAGGAGCTCGGCGAAATCCACCTGATGGCCGTCGAACTCCGGGCCGTCGACGCAGACGAACTTCGTCTTGTTTCCCACGGTGATCCGGCAGCAGCCGCACATGCCCGTCCCGTCGACCATGAGCGCGTTGAGGCTGACCAGGGTTGGGATCCCAGGCTTGCGGGTCAGTTCGGAAACGGCCTTCATCATAATCCCGGGACCGATAGCGACGACTTCATCGATCGGCATCTTCTCCTCGATCAGCCGCTGGAGCTCGTTCGTCACGAAGCCGTGGCGGCCTGCGCTGCCGTCGTCCGTGGTGATGAAGAGATCATCGCTTATCGCCCGCATCTCCGGCTCCAGGATCAGCATCTCTTTGGTCTTGGCCCCGATGATCGAGAGGACGCGGTTCCCGGCTTCTTTGAAGGCCTTGGTGATGGGATAGACGGGAGCGACCCCGACGCCTCCGCCGATGCAGACGACGGTCCCGACCTTTTTGATCTCCGTTGGTTTTCCCAGGGGTCCGACGACGTCCAAGAACGCCTCTCCGACGTTCAACTTTTCCATTTTTCGGGTCGAGACGCCGACGGCTTGGACGATGAGGGTGATGGATTGATGGTCGGGAGCGCGGTCGACGACGGTCAGGGGGATCCGCTCCGCGAAATCATCGGCGCGGACCACGACGAATTGACCGGCCCGGACCGTGTTCGCGATCAGGGGCGAATGGACCTCGAAGAGAGTGATGGACGGAGCGAGCCGTTCCTTCCTGAGGATCTCGTTGACCTGGGGGTTGATGCTGGAATTCATGGGGGTGCCCTTCCGCCGCTATTTCGTTCGTTTCTGGTAGGGAAGGTAGACGGAGAAGGTGCTGCCTTGATCCGGCCGGCTCTTCACTTCGATATGTCCGAAGTGCGAGTCGACGATCTTCTTGGCGATCGTCAAACCCAATCCCGTGCCGCTGATCTTGCTCGTCCGCTTATCCTCGACGCGGAAGAAGTCGTCGAAGATCCGGGGCAGGTGCTCCGGGGCCATGCCGATGCCCGTATCCTTGACATGGAAGCCGACGTAATGGGCGTCGACCGTCGTTTCGATCGTCACGGACCCCTTGTCGACGTTGTATTTGATGGCGTTGCTGATCAGATTGGTGAAGAGCTTTTCCATGTCCTGCACGTCGGCTTGGACGGTCGGCAGCGTGTCCGGAATCTCGATCGTGAAGGTGATGGACTTCCGGTCGGCTACGGGCTTGAGAAAATCGACGGTCTTGCGGATGATGTCGGCCACCTGGACGGATTCCATCTTCAGGGCCACCTTGCCGGCCTCGATTTTGTTGATCTCCAGCAGGTCGCTGACGAGGGCCAGGAGGGAATGGGCCCGCTCCTTGGCCCTCTCGAGCCAGGCTTCTTTTTTCCGTTCGTCCTCGCCCGCGGCCCCCGAAAGCACGACGTCGAGCCAGCCTTCGATCGCCGCCAGCGGCGCGCGGAGTTCGTGGGCCACCATGGAGACGAACTGGGATTTGATCTTTTCGATCTCCTTGAGCTTGGTGATATCGCGTAGGACCGTGACGGCGCCGAGGAGCGTTCCTCGCTCGTCGCGCACGGAAGCCATTTGGGCCATCAGGACGAGCTCGGGATCCTCGAGGCGGATCTCCTGGCTGATCATGGCTAGTCCGGGGTCTTTAGAGGAGAGGATGTTTTGGAGCGCTTCGTCAAGGGACGAGCCTTCGCGGCGGAAGTGGACCCCCGGGCAAAGCCCGGGGCCCCGGCCGCCGTCGATGGACGGGGCCTTGACATAATGCGACAGCGGCCGGCCGGGCTCGTCCGTGCCGCTGAGCCTCAGCATTTTCACGGCGGCGGCGTTCCAGAGGACGAGCTGGCGCTCGAGGTTCGTGACCAGGACGCCGTCCGCCATGCAGCCGATGATGGTCCGCAGCCGGCTTTTTTCGCCGGCCAGCTCCAGGAGGCGCTGATCCCGTTCATGGTGCAGCCGCTGCGCTTCCAGACGGAGCTCCCGTTTCTCCAATCCCCGCTTAACCAGGACGGCCAGCGTCTCCGGGGCGAAGGGTTTCGGCAGATAATCGTAGGCGCCCCGCTTGGTCGCCTCGACGGCTGTCTCGATCGTGGCGTAGCCGGTGATGACGACGATGATGATCTCGGCGTCGATGTCATGGACCTTCTTGATCAGGTCGAGGCCTCCGATCCCGGGCATCATCAGGTCCATGAGGATGAGATCGTATTGTTTTTGCTGGACCTTCCGGAGTCCGACCGCGCCGTCCTCGGCCAGATCGACGGCGTAGTTCAGCCGGGTGAGGGCGCGTTTGCAGCCTTCGCGGATCCCCGGTTCGTCATCGACGACGAGAATTTCGGGGGAACGGTTCACTTGGCCTTCTCGCTTTTATTCAGCATGCGGGCTACGCGGACTCCTATCTCGTCGTCGATGGCGAGAATCTCGGCGGGATGGTTCACGGGGCCTCCCTCGATTTCTTCAACATGCGGTCGACTCGCTCCAGAAGCACCTCCGGCTTGACGGGCTTGTCCAGAAAGTCGTCGGTCTTCATCCAGTAGCCGTCCTCCTGGAGGGAGAAACGGAAGCCGGTCGCTTCGGCGACGGAGGTCACCATGAGGATCGGAATCTTTTTAAAGAGCGGGTCCATCTTGATCTGCCGGCTGAACGAAAATCCGGCGTCGTGCTTCTCCATCATCAGATCGAGGATGATCGCGTCCGGCATATCCGTCCGGACGCGCTCCATCCCTTCCCGGGCGCTCGCCGCCGTGATCACCTCGTAGCCGTGGTTGGCCAAGACGGCCCGGTGCATGTCCAGGAAATCCGGATCGTCATCAACCAATAAGATTTTTGCCTTGGCTGTCATGCTCTTTCCCTTCGGGAGCGTTCTTCAGGTCGGTGAGGGGACGTTCATTCTTCAGCCATTCCTTCTGACCCAGGACGGGCAGGGTGATGATGAAGGTCGCTCCCTGTCCAAGCCGGCTCTCGGCGGTCACGGTGCCCTGATGTTTGGAAATGAGGCTGTAGACGATGGCCAGGCCCAGGCCTGTGCCCTTCTCTTTCGTTGTGAAAAAGGGATCGAAGAGCCGGGGCAGATTCTCTTCGGGGATGCCCTTGCCCGTGTCCTGAACGCGGATCTCGATCTTTTTGCCCTTGTCGAGCTTCCGGCTCTGGATGGTCAGGGTCCCTTTGCCGTCCATGGCCTGGACCCCGTTCAGAATGATGTTCAAGAAGACCTGCTTGAGCAGGTCAGGGTCGGCGAAGGTCGAGGGAAGCTTCGGGTCGAGTTCCGTTCGGACCTCGACGTTGTGAAAGATGGACTGCTTGACCAGGAGGGACAAGGCCTCTTTCATCACGGTGTTGATGTTCACCAGCCCCGGTTTGACCTTGGTTTCCTTGGCGAAGCTGAGGAGGTCTTTGATGATCTTAGCCGCCCGGTCCGCCTCTTGGACGACCAGGGTGATGTCGTTCTGCCACTTCTCGTTATCCCCCAATTCCTCCTGCAGTATCCGGCTGAACATCATGATCGTCCCGATGGGATTGTTCAGCTCATGGGCCACGCCGGCGGCCAGTTGACCGAGGGAGGCCATTTTCTCCGTCTGGATCAGCTGCCGCTGAGCGCGCTCCAGCTCCTCGTGGGAGCTTTTCAATTGGAAGTGGGATTTTTCCAGGCTCGAATAAAGCCCCTGAAGCCGTTCGAGGAGATAGTGGGGGCACATCTCCATCTCGGCCAGGCCCTGGACGACGGCCTTGGCTTTCTCCCGGCACGAACCGTAACCGCACGCCCCGCAGTCCTGGTTCCGGTCGGGGTACGTTTTCCCCAACTGGGTCAAGACGGCCTGGATCTCGGCTTCCTTGGGATCGGGCATGGCCACGTTCCGCGCGGCGAAGCTTCGCTTCAGGTTCAATGGCAGCTTGCGGATATCGGCGGCCCCGTTCGCCGGGCGCTTGTTCTGCTGAGCCTTGATGAAGTCCACGACGATCTGCTTTCGGCTGGGGCCAGAAATGGTTTTGTCCGTGGCCGGCCCGTTGATACAGCCCTTACAGAACAGAAGATCGAGGAACTTCGACCGGATCTTCCCTTCCTGGAACTGTTTCAGCGCCCGTATGGCCTCGTCGGCCCCGGCTTCGACGACGTAGTCCAGGTTGAGGAGGTCCTGCTAGAACCCCACGACTTTGCTCATGCCGCCGGAGATGCTCAGGATCCGCCCCAGGTCGCTCGGCGGCCCGTCGAACTCCGAGGGCTCCTGCTCCTCCCGCTCGATGCCCTTCGCTTTCAGCATGTTGCTGAGGTCGTGGTAAATCAGGACGTAATCGATGTATTCCTTACCGTAGCGGCTCATCCGCTCCCAGATCCTGGAAATGCAGGGGCCGACATAGATCACTTTCGTTTCGGCGCCGTGAAGGTGTTTGGCGACCATGCCGCAGGCGATCATGGGCGAAACGATCGGCACGAGCTCGTCCTTGAGCTGGGGGACGAACTTCTCGACGTAATAGACGAGCGAAGGGCAGAACGACGAGATCCAGGAGGCTTCCTTATCCTTGTGGATCCAGGCATTATAAGCCTTGGCGACCGGGTCCCCGCCGACGGCGGCCTCCCAGACCTCGTGGAACCCGAGCTTCTTGAGCGCCGTCACCAGCTGGCCGGGGCTTCCCTTGTCCAGGACCGCCGGAAAGGTGGGGTCAAGGCAAACGATGACCTTTTCGCCGGATTCCAAAAGCTCCTGGACGTGTTTGACGCCCGTCTGGGCGCTCACGGCGTCGTGCGGACAATGCTGATAACAGATCCCGCAGAGGATGCAGCGGCTCCAGATCCGCTTGACCTTGCCGTGGTCGATCTTGAGGGCGTTGGTCGGACACTCCCGGACGCACCGGTAGCATTGGCGGCATTTCGTCTCGGAGATGCTCAGGAGGTCCATGGCGATGAAGAGCGCTCAGCTCTTTTTCTTGGGAGCGGTCAGCTT
>JAUYDS010000113.1 GCA_030691735.1 Candidatus Aminicenantota bacterium | reverse complement strand
CGTCCCGGGTGAACGCGTCGTACCAGCCGGACCAAAGATACATCGGGATTCCCGATTCGTTGATTTCTTTGACATAGCTGGCCGGCTGCCAGGCCAGGTTCGGCATGGCTCCGGTCAGTTCATCCCGGCTGTTGCGGAACTTCAAAGGAGACATGGCCGCGATCAAAGATCGATTGCCCTTGTGCTCTTCGATCGCTTTTTTGAGGAGGACACCGTCTTTATCGCCGTCGACGGGAGCCGCGATCTCTTCCAAGTCGAAACGTCTGGTCAATTCGCTCCACGTCCGGACGAAATCTTCCTTGAATATCCCGCCCTGGGCGCCCACCGAGTACATGTCGAAAAGAGGGACGGCCGGAAAGATCGCCTTGAGGTGGGGCGGCTTTTTGCTGGCGGCCATGAGCTGGGTGACTCCAAGGTAGGAACCGCCGAACATGCCGACCTTTCCGTCGGACCAAGGCTGCTTGGCCAGCCACTCCGTGATCTCATAGGCGTCCTGTGTCTCTTCGGGCGTCCAAATCCCTACGACTTTGCCGAAGGAGGCGCCGGAGCCGCGGCAATCCGCCGACGCGGCGATATACCCGTGCTTGAGCAGGTTCCGGATGTCGGAGCTGTCGGCGATGCAGATCAGGCGTCCTTGGATCGTGAAGGCCCGCCGGTAACGGTTGTGGGTCCAGACCACGGGGAGCGGTTCGTCGGCCATCTTGCCCTTGACGGCCGGACGGATGATGTCGATGGCCAGTTTGACGCCGTCTCTCATGGTCAGATATTGAGAGGTCCGGATCCAGGAGTCGTATTTCGCTTCCGAAAAGCCCTCATATTGGCCGAATTTCGAAACGCGGGTTTGTCCGGCGGCCGTATCCACGGCGGCCGGGGCGGCGGCAGGGGCCCCAGGCTTTGTCTGGGGATCCGCTTCCGCCGTACTCAGCCGCGTATTTACATCACGGGTGAGTGCCCCGGGCTTTGCCCGGGGGTCCACTTCCGCCGCGAAGGCTCGTCCCTTGACGGTTTTTTTGGCCGCCTCCTGGGAGGTGATGAACGGCCCGGTCAGGACCAGAACGAGGAGGCCGAAGCAAAAAACTCGACGGAACCTCATGGGACCCTCCTATTTTTCTTTTTCGACTTTGGATTTTACCTGTTTAGCGCCGATTTGACAATTCCGCTTCCCGATTGACTTTCACACCCATCCGAATTACATTCTTCTCAGGAAGAGAGGACCTCATGGACAACCAGGGCACGGACGATTATTTCTTTCAGACTCCCGTCACGAAACGGCTGATCGAACTGATCGAACAGCACGCCGAGGACCTGACGAAGAGCTGGCTGCGCGAGGTCAAAAAGGATCCGGGCACTCCGACCTACGCCAAATATCGCGACGAAAACGAGCTCTATCAGCGCGCGTTCCGGGTCTTCAATCAACTCGGAAAGTGGATCGCTAAGAACACATCCAAGGATGATCTGCAAAAATATTGGACGGACCTGGGACGCCAGCGCCGTAAGGAAGGATTCCCTCTCTCGGAGATCGTCCAGTCCCTTTTTCTTATCCGGCGGCACCTCTGGCAGAAGGTCGAATCCGAAGGACTCTTGGACACCGCCTACGATCTTTTCCAGGCCATGGAGCTCAACAATCAGGTGACGCTGTTCTTCGACCGGGCGGTCTATCATGCCGCCTGCGGCTACGAAGTGCTGGACTAATCCTCTTTTATCCGGTTTTATCCGGCCATCCTCTCCCATGACACGAGGATCAACGCCCTTCCATTTCTATCAGCCATTTCGGGTCTTTTTCTCTTTTTTGACTTGTGATATAAGGAAAGGCATATGTTTTGGGAAGAGGATCCGTCTCTCCACTTCTCCCCTCAAAAGGAGGTCCGCGTGAAAAAGTCCCGTTTGTTCGTTCTCCTGATCATGCTAATTGTTTTGTCTCTCGCTGCGCCCGCGGCGCAGAAGGTCCCCCTCAGCTTCAACGACTACCACGGCTACACCGGCACGGTGAAATATATCAAGGACGTCGCCGTCGCCTACCCCGACATCACCGAACTGATCGAGATCGGCAAGAGCGGACTGGGACGCCCGATCTACGTCCTCGTCATTTCGAACATGAAGACCGGCACGACCATCGACCGCTTCGTCGAGGTCCGCCACCCCCGCGACGCCGAGGTCAAAGAGATCTTCCACCAGAAACCCTACGAAGGCAAACCCGGCCAATGGATCGACGGCGGCATGCACGGCAATGAATACACCGGCACCGAGGTCTGTCTATATATCATCGACAAGCTCGTCTCCGGCTATGGCTCCAACGCCGAAATCACGTCCGCGCTCGACGCCAAGGTCGTTTATGTCTGCCCGGTCACGAACCCCGACGGCGTCTTCAACAGCGTCGAGCGTGAGATCTCCCAACGCGGCAACGGCGACCTGGGCGCGGCCAAGGACGCCCCTCGCGACCTCAACGGCGACGGCCACGTCACCCAGTTCCGCTTCAAGGACCCCAAAGGAACGTTCGTGCCCGATGATAAGGACCCGCGGCTGATGGTCCGCCTGCCCGCCGCCGAACAGACCACCAAGACGCGCTACACGGTCGTGACCGAAGGCCAGAAACCCGCCGCTGCGGGTGCGCGTCCGGGAAGCCAAGAAGGCGCCTCGAGCAGCATCGACGTCAACCGCAATTTTCCTGAAGGCTGGTGGACGGACGAAGGCTTCTCCGGCGGCACCGGCGCCTATCCGACCTCGTCTCCCGAAGCCCACGCGCTCGTCGAATTCGTCGTCAACCACCGCAATATCCTGATGGTCCAGAATTTCCATACCTCGGGCGGTTTTACGTATCGCGTTCCCGGCACCGGGCCGGACACGGCCATGGCCCCCAAGGACGTGGCCGTTTACGATCTCGTTCTCGGCAAGAAATACCTGGAACTCATCGGCGAGAAGGTCCCCGACGCCTGGCTGAAGCCCGAGCAGATGGCCGATTTCAAGGCCAAGCTCCGCGGCACCTCCAAGAACAAATACGCCGTCGAGCGCGGCTACGAGATGCCGCGCGGATGGATCATGGGCTATAACGAGGAGCGCGATCAGCGCTACGGCTACGGCATGGTCATCGACTGGTGGTTTCAGCAATACGGCGCCTACGCCGTCACGACCGAGCTCTGGAACCCGGCCAACGACATCCCGGGGTTCCCGAAAATCGATCCTCAGAGCCAGGACCGCAACGAGCAGGAACGCGCCCTCCTAAAGTACAACGACGAGAAATACGGCGGCAGGCTGTTCGTCGCTTGGAAACCGTTCAAGCATCCGGAACTGGGCGACGGCGAGGTCGGCGGCTGGATCCCCAAGTATCGCGGCAACGCCCTGCCCGGCGAGCCGCTCCTCGGCGTCTGCGAAAAACACTGGCAATTCGAGCTCTTTCGCAACGGCCTTCTCCCCCAGGTCGTCATTTCCGAAGCCAAGGCCAATGTCCTGTACTCGTCGGATAACGCCAAGGAGGCGACGGCCGTCGTCCAGGGCGACCAGGTGACCATCAAGAGAGGCGCGGCGAAGGGCAAATACAAGATCGTCGAGGTCACGGCGACCATCGAGAACAAGGGTCCGCTGGCGACGCATATCACGCGCGGCTCACAGCTCGCGGGAAATCGGGCCGACGTCGTTTGGCTCGTCGGCGATCGCGACAAGATGAAATTCCTGCAGGGCGAGCCGAACGTGAGGCTCGGCGTCTTGGACGGCCAGATGAGGATCCCCGGGACGGAGGGAAGTTCGGGCGGGGCACAGGTCCCCGGCCAGCGCGGCGCCGGAGGAGGCATCCCGCCCCAGCTGACTCCGCAAATGCCGACCGTCGTGCCGGGAATGCCGGGCGGTCAGCGCGGTCAGCGCGGTCAGGGAGCGCAGCAGCCGCAACAGACCGGTCCCCGCCGCGAGGTGAAATGGTTGGTGGCCATCGAAGGCGACGCTCCGCTCAAGGTGGTTGTCTCCTCCCAAAAGGGCGGCACGGTCGTCAAAGAGATCGCGGTGAAGTGAGAGAGGAGGCCGAGATGAACGCCCTAAAATATCACAAGATCCAAAGAGCCTCGCGGCGCCGCGATTCTATTTATGTGTCATTGCGAGGAGCGAAGCGACGTGGCCATCTCACCGCCCTGTCATTGCGAGCCTCTTGGCGTGGCAATCTCGTTGTTTTAGCCCTTTTCATAGTCCTAATCCTTCTCCCGACCCCCACTCCCTCCTCCGCCCAATCCAAGCTCCAAAAATCGCCGGGCGGATACCACGGCGAGCTCGATTTTCCCATTTCCTGGAAGCGCTATTACACGGTCGATGAAAAGAACCAGATCATGCGCGACCTGCAAGCCAAATATCCGAACCTCGCCGAGCTCCAAAGCATCGGCAAGAGCCGCCAAGGCCGCGACCAGATGCTTCTGACCATCACCGCCAAATCGGCCGGAAAGCACGAGACCAAGCCGGCCATGTGGGTGGACGGCGCCATCCACGGCAACGAGATCAACGGCGTCACCTGCGCCCTTTATACAGCCTGGTATCTTTTGACGCGCTACGATTACGACCCTTACGTTTTTGATCTGCTCAACCGTGTCACGTTCTATATCCTGCCCGGACTGAACGTGGACGCGAACGATTCGTACGCCCGCTACCCCAACACGGCCAACAATCCGCGCGAGCCGTTCCGGCCCATGGACGACGACGGCGACGGCCTTTTCGACGAAGATACAACCGAGGATGTGGACGGCGACGGCGAGCTCTCGACGATGTACGTCGAGGACCCGGAGGGTTCCTTCAAGCTTTCGCCCGACAAGCGCCTGTTCGTCCCGGTCTCTGATCCGCGCGAAGAAGTCCAGCGGTTCCGCCGTGTCGGCGCCGAAGGCTTCGACAACGACGGGGATGGCCGGATCAACGAGGACGACCTGGGCGGCCCCGATCCGAACCGGAATTTTCCCTACGACTGGAACTTGCCGAACGGACGTCCCTATCCTTTGAGCGAGCCCGAGACGCGCAACGTCTTCGAGTTCTGGCTGGCCCATCCGAACATCTTCGGTTCGTTTCACTTCCACAACACGGGCAAACTGATCATGTTCTCGGCGCCTCCGGCCGCGCGCACCACGATGACGCCGGAACAGCAGAAGACGCTGCAGGAGCGGAACGCCCAGCGCCTCGAGGAGATGCGCAAGACCAACCAATGGGCCCAGCTGTTCGACCGGGTCGTGGACCCGGCCTATCAAACGGATATGACCGCCCTGACCGAGATGGTCACCATGGGGGCGAGGATCCTAAAGGATTACCGGCCGACGATGAGCGGCATGGTCGGCCAGGCCCAGGCCTCGTCCTATTACATGCTCGGGGCCTACGCCAGCCTGATCGAGCTGTGGAGCATGCCGCTTGACGCCGACGAAAACAAGGACGGCCGGGTCTCGGACGAAGAGATGCTGAAATGGATCGACATCGAACTGGGCGGCGAAGGCTGGATCGTTCCCCACAAAGTCAAACATCCCGATCTGGGCGAAGTCTGGATCGGCGGGTCGGCCAAGAAGCACATCACCCGGACGCCCCCGGCGAGATACATCGAAGAGGAAGCCCTGCGGAATTGCCAATTCATCCTGTACAGCGCCAGCCAGTTCCCCAAAGTCGCGATCGACAAGGTCGAGGTGAAACCGGCGACGGACAACCTCCTGTGGGTCGAGGTGACGGTCAAGAACGCCGGCATCTATCCGACGAGCTCGGACCGGACGGTCCAGCTGAGGAAGGACGTCAAGGACAAGCTGACGGTCAGCATGTCGGGGAACGTCAGGTTGGTCGAGGTTCCGGAAGGCCAGACGCTCCTCGATCCGACGAATCCTACGGACCGGGTCCAGGCTCCCAAGGGCAAGACCGCCGAATTCCGCCTGCTGAGCAAGGCCAGTCAAAAGTTCGTCTATCTGGTCAAGCTGGACGGGAGCGACGGCTGGGTGGAATTCGAGGTCACTTCGAAATCCGGAGGAACGGCCAAGAAGAGGATCAGCTTCAAGCAATAAACCAGGTTTCATCTTCGGGCGTTCGTATTTTTGACCTCCGTCAAGGCCCATATATAGAATGGCCCCATGAACCTCACTCTCCTCGCTTGGGGCATCGGCGTCATCGTCTGGTTTTCGACGGGCGGGCTGATCAATCTCCGGATCCATGTTACAATGGGCCCGAGGTGAATCCATGGAGCGTTGTTCAAGAAATCCCATCCTGACGCGGAAGGCGGTCCCACCCGTCCCGCCCCTGCTGACCGACGTCACCTCGGTCTTCAATCCAGGCGCCGTCATGCAGCATAACGGCTATCACCTGATCCTCCGCGTCCAGGCTCGCTCCCGGGAGACGTTCTTGATGGTCGCCGAGAGCGCCGACGGGGCGAACTTCGTGGTCAAGCCGGAGATCGTCCATTTCGAGGGGATCGAAAAGGTCAAAGAGCGGATCTATCATGTCTACGACGCGCGTCTCACTCCGCTCAAGGGCGACATTTATATCATGTTCGCCATGGAAATGGACTCCGGCTGCCAGCTCGGCTTGGGGCGGACGCGCGATTTCAAGAAATTCGAGTTCCTGGGAATCACCTCCCATGAGGATATCCGGAACGGCGTGTTGTTCCCGGAGAAGATCGGCGGACGATATCTGCGCATGGACCGGCCGAACAAAGCGCGCCTCGAGGGCGGCCCGACGACGGGCAGCACGATCTGGCTGTCGGCGTCCGACGACCTCATCCGCTGGACGCCGGTCGCCCCGCTTATCAGCGGCCGGTTCCATTATTGGGATGAAATCATCGGGTCAGGCCCCCCGCCCGTCAAGACCCGCGAAGGCTGGCTCCACATCTATCACGGGGTGGCGACGCATTTCGGAAGCGCCAATATTTATCAAGCCGGCGTGATGCTGATGGACCTCAAGGACCCGTCGAAGGTCATCGGCCGCTGCCGCCACAATATCCTTGAGCCGCGCGCGATCTATGAACTGGCCGGGCAGGTCCCCAACGTCGTTTTTCCGAGCGGCATGATCGTCGAGAAGGTCGACCAGGCCGGATTCGCTCTTCCTGCCTCACCGGTGAAGGTTTATTATGGCGCCGCGGATACGGTCGTCGGGATGGCCGAGACGACGATCAAAGATTTGCTGGCGGCGGCCAAGGAACCGCCGATCCTCTGACATGAACAGCCGGGAGCGCGTGAAACGGGCGATCCGGTTCCAGAAACCGGACCGGGCTCCCATTTCCCACGCCGTCCTTCCTGCGGCCCAGCTCAAGTACGGGAAAGACCTCGATGAGATCCTGACCGAATTTCGAGAGGATTTCGGCTGGGATTACACGCCGGATCTGCCCATCGAGAAGTGGTCCGCTCAGTATAAGCAGGGACTCAACTGCGACGACTTCGGCACGGTCTGGCGGGTGGAGTGGGCCGGGATCTGCGGCATTCCCGTCCAATGGCCCATCCCCGACCTCGACCGCTACGTCGAATATCTCTGGCCCAAGGATTTCATGGCGGGACCGCCCGCCGGCCGTCATTACAGCGGGCACATGTGCGGCTATGACGACCGCTGGTACGCCCGCGGCGGTTGGATCATTTATTTCGAACAGCTCCAACAGCTCCGGGGCATGGAAAACCTGCTGATGGATATCGCTTCCGAGTCCCGGCCTTTCCTTCGCCTGTTGGACGACATGCTGGCCTTCAACCTGCGCTGGATCGATCGCTGGCTCAAATTCGAATATGACGGACTTCACTTCGGGGACGATTGGGGCACTCAGAACCGCCTGCTCATTCGGCCCGAAACCTGGCGCCGCCTGTTCAAGCCCCGCTATGCGGAGATGTTCGGGCGGGTGAAGGCCGCTGGGAAAGACGTTTGGTTCCACAGCGACGGCTTCATCAACGACATTTTTGGGGACCTGATCGAGATCGGCGCAGACGTCATCAACTTTCAGGTCGCCGTCGTCGGCCACGACTGGTCGGCGAGGAACGTGCGCGGCCGGGTCGCCGTCCGGACGGACATCGACCGTCAGAACGTCCTTCCCTTCGGCTCGCCCGCTCAGGTCAAAGAAGAAGTTCACCGGACGTTCGAATCCTGCGGCACTCCGGATGGCGGTCTCATCGCCTGCGGCGAGGTCGGCCCCGATGTGCCGCTGGCCAACATCCGGGCCATGTACGAGGCTTTCCGGGACTACGGGAAACTCTGACCCTTGTCAATTCCGGGGATTTCGAAATGTCTCTGCGATTTGGTCAACCTTGACAATCCAGGTCGAGTCATTAAAATATGATGTTCAGAAATAAAAAGGAGAGATTCATATGCCTAACGTCAGTCAGAGACTCCAAGTCTTCAAATGCGCCCTCTGCGGCAACATCGTCGAAGTGCTGTTCGTCGGCGGCAGTGAGCTCATCTGCTGCGGCCAGCCGATGACCCTGCTGACCGAGAACACGGTCGACGCGTCCAAGGAAAAGCACGTCCCGGTGATCGAAAAAACGGCCGACGGGGTCAAGGTCAAAGTGGGCTCCGTCCCCCACCCCATGGAGGACAAGCACTACATCCAGTGGGTCGAGGTCATCGACGGCGAATTCGTCTATCGCCAGTTCTTGAAGCCCGGCCAGGCCCCCGAAGCCGTTTTCTGCGTCAAAGGCAAGGTTTCGGCCCGCGAATACTGCAACCTCCACGGCTTATGGAAAGCGTGACCGGAGAGAGCAAGGAGAGATGACCATGTCGAAATCCGTCAAAGGGACCCAAACGGAAAAGAACCTCTTGGCTTCGTTCGCCGGCGAATCCCAAGCACGAAACCGCTACACCTACTTCTCCGGCGTCGCCCGGAAAGCGGGCTTCGAGCAGATCGCCGAGATCTTCCTCGAGACCGCCGAGAACGAGAAAGAGCACGCCAAGCGGTTCTTCAGGTTCCTCGAAGGCGGAGACCTCGAGATTACGGCCGCTTATCCCGCCGGCGTGATCGGCGACACGGCGGCCAACCTCGAAGCCGCCGCGGCAGGCGAACATCTCGAATGGACCAAGCTTTACAAAGATGGGGAGAAAACGGCCGAGAAAGAGGGTTTCCCCGAGATCGCCAAGCAGTTCAAGGAAATCTCCGAGGTCGAAACTCAGCACGAAAAACGCTACCGGAAGCTCTTGGCCAACGTCCGTGAGGGCAAAGTCTTCAAAAAGGACATCGTCGTGAAATGGAAATGCCGAAACTGCGGCTACGTCCATGAAAGCAAAGAGGCGCCCAATAACTGCCCTGCCTGCCTTCACTCCCAGGCGTTCTACGAGGTTCTTGCCGAAAACTATTGAAGCAGGGCTTTTTAAGTCAAGATGGGCTTGACCACGATCGCGCCTAATCTCCCCAGTTGCTCGGACAGCCGCGTGAAAACGCCCTCGTCCTTATAGGCCCCGAGGATCGAGCCGCCCGAGCCGGCGAAATGGGCGGCGGCGCCGCAGGCCCTGGCCGTGTCGATCATGTCCTGATTGGCCGGAGGAATGGTCATGATCGTCCGGCGCAGATCGAAGTTCTCGTCGATGAGCCGGGACAGCCGGTCATGGTCCCGATCGAGGATCGCCGCGCGGCCTTCATCGGCCAGCCCGGCCAGCTTTTTCAGCGTTTTGATCGTAAAAGGATCGCCCCGGTCGACCTTGATCCGGATCTCGTTCAGGACGCGGCCGGAAACCTTTCCCAGCGCCGGTTTGTAGGCGAGGTACAACGCGGGAAGCAAGGCCGCCTCAAGGCGTTCATATCGGCCGTAGCCCCTGTCCCTGAGGAGATCCTTGTCGAAGTCCATGTATAGGCAGCCCTCATAGACTTGGACGACCCGGTCCTGAAGACCGGCGTTGATGTCGAGCTCGTCCCTCTCGGTGCTGAGGATGAGACCCGGCTGAGTTTCGACCGGGATGGTCACCTCAAAGAATTTCATAAGCGCCCGAATGGTTGCGGTGACAATGGCGCTCGAACCGCCCAGTCCGATCTGCCGGGGGATATCGGACTCGAAGCGGACGGTGAAATTCCTGTCCGGGAGAACGACGCCGCTCGAAAGGCAGTAGTCATGAAACTTTTTGAGGGCGGCCTTGACGAGGCGGACGCCGCCGTAGTAGCCGTAAAGCCTGATTTTTTCGGCGAGTTCGCCGAGCGATCCATAGCGCTCCTCCCCGTCGGAGGGCGGAATGATGCGGAGATCCCGGCTGACCTCGAGCGCCACGCGCGCGGAGAAGTTCTTGACCGAGACGGCAATGACCTTGCCGAAATAGCCGTCGGACGGGTTCCCGAGCAATCCCGCCCGAGCGAACGCGATTCCTTCGATCATGGAGACTCTCTCATTCCGATAAATCCCCCCGCTCACTTTCCTCCTGGCGAGATGGGGGGTGCGTATCTCAATTCCTAGTGTTGTGTGTCAATAACGGCTTTACAATAATCCAGGAACTGTCATTCCCGCGAAAGCGGGAATCCAGACGCCGTTCCCACGTAGGTGGGAATCCAGGCCTTTTTAAGCTGGATTCCGGATCAAGTCCGGAATGACAACTTTTTAAAGTCATCGCTGATACACCATACTAAACTCCTCGGCCTTGGTTATCTTATCGCTCTAGGCGCCTTTCC
>JAUYDS010000004.1 GCA_030691735.1 Candidatus Aminicenantota bacterium | reverse complement strand
CTTCCAACGAGCATAATCCCACGCATTGATCGGGAGGTGACTGGTTCCCCAGGGGGCCGGGGGCCACCCTGTCGCCGTGTCGACTATTCGTATCAGCCGCCGAAAAAAACGAAACGTGCAGGCGTTAAGATTTCCGCCAGGGAGCGAGCTTCTTCCCCGAGCCCTCCTTGACGAAACCAGACAAAAAGATTACTTATAAGAAAAATGAGAGAATGCCCAGCCGCCTAAAAAAGAGGCCGCCGAGGCCAAGAATGAAAAAAAATAGGAAGCTCCTCCCGGTCCTCGCGGCCGTCCTGGCCGCGGTCCTGGCGCCGCCCGCCCTCGCCCAGGAATATGCCTTCCCCTATTACGGGAAGAACAAGGTCATCTATGAGAAGTTCGCCTGGAAATCCTATGCCACGGAGCATTTTCAGATCTTCTTCTACGTCGACGAGGTGAAGGTCCTGAAGAACGTCGTCGACACGGCCGAAAGCGCCTACCGGAAGGTCAGCTCCGAGCTCAAGTTCGAGCTGACCGATCCCGTCCCCCTCATCTACTACACGACGTATACGGACTTCGAGCAGACGAACCTCTTCGACGTGTCGGAAGAAGTGCTCGGCGTGTCCGAGCCGATCCTCCAACGCATCGGCCTCCACGGCGACATGGCCCTCGACGAGCTGCAGAACCTGATCACCCACGAACTGACCCATATCTTCGAGTTCGAGATCCTCAGGGGAAGTCCCGGCTCCCCCCTCTACGCCGTCAGCCAGCCGCCGCTGTGGACTTTCGAGGGCCTTTCGGAATATCTCACCGGCGAATGGTCGTCCTGGTCCACGCTGATCCTGCGCGACACCGTCATGAACGACCGCATCCCCGACTTCGCCGAATCGGGCGAGCTCACTTCCCGCTACCCGCTGCCGCGGGAGCCGGCCTACGACTTCGGCCATGCCATCTACGAGTTCATGGAAAAGCGGTTCGGCAAGAACTCCGTCCAGGAATTCTTCAAGTCCCTGAAAGCAGGCTCTCCGCTCCTCGACCGGCGCGACTTTCTGAAGAAAGCGTTCAATCTCGAACCCCGCGAATTCGCCCAGGAATTCAAGAAATACCTGCGCGGCCGGTTCAAAGACTATTTTGCCCGGGAAAATCCCGAGGACTACAGCGTCCCGCTGGGCCCCGAGTTCCCGATGAACCCCTATTATTTCGCCTTCTCCCATGCCGTCTCGCCCTCCGGGGACCTGGTGGCTACGATCACCTTCAACGCCAGGGACGGCGACATCGACATCGTCCTTATTTCGACGCGCGACGGAAAGGTCGTCCGGAACCTCACCAAGGGCTATACGGCCCGGTACGAATCGATCAAATACGAGATCGATCCGTCGCTCGGCAAGAGCCTGGCCTGGTCGCGCGACGGCGACCGTCTGGCCTTCTTCGCCCGGGCCGGCCGGAAGCACGCGCTTTTCATCATCGACGCCCTGAGCGGGGCCACGCTGCGGAAGATCAAGGTCCCCCTCGGCCAGCCCGTCGGCCCCGGTTTTTATCCGGACGGCAAAAAGATCCTGTTCTCCGCCTTCGAAAAGGGGATCCGGGACATCTTCGTTATCGACCTGGAGACGGAAAAGACCGCCAACCTGACCCGGAACGATCTCGACGAAAAAGCGCCGGTCATCTCGCCCGACGGGCGGTCCGTCGCCTATTCCCTCCGCGTCGACGCGTTCGACAAGCTTTTTCTCTCTCCGATCGACGACTTCCAAAAGAAAAAACAGCTGACCTTCGGCCGGGGCAACACCGTTACGCCGGAATTCTCCGCCGACGGCCGGACGATCTACTTTTCCGGGGACATCAAGGACGCCTATAACCTCTACTCGCTCTCCCTCGACTCGGGCGAGCTCCGCCGCTATACGGACGTCCGGACGGGGAACTTCTTCCCGGCCCCGCTGCCCAACGCTCCCCGCGCGGTCATTTTCTCGTCGTTCAACAAGGGCGCCTTCCAGCTGTTCAAGAGCGAGCCGCCGGGGGTCGTCGAACAGACCCTGACCTTCGCCGATATCGGGACGAGCGACTCGTTCAAGAAGTTCGAACCCGTCCTCGCCCTCGAGATCCACAAGGACAAGATCCAAGCCCACACCGGCATGGGCAAGCTCTATGTCGCTTCGCGCCCGCCCCTCGACGCCGTCCTTTCGACCGACGGTTCGATCTACGGGGGGTCCTCGCTCGCGTTCACGGACATCCTCGGCGACCACACCTTCTCGATCGCGGCCCACCAGGTCCGCGACTTCCGCTCCATCTTTCTCGGCTACATCAACCAGAAAAGGCGCTTCCAGTGGGCGATCAACGCCTTTCAATCCACCGTCTATTACTATCCCGACCTGTATCACTACGATCCCATGATCTGGAGCACCATGAACTATCAGGACGCCCTGGCGACGCAGAAGATCACCGGAGCGAGCGCCTCGGCCTATTATCCTCTGAACAAATACGTCCGGGCCGAGGGCAGCTTCGGCTTTTTCCATTACGAAGGGGATTTTTACGACCCTTACGCCCTCGGCACGATGGCCTCCCTGGCCTCCGGGTATTTCCTGAACGGCGACATCCTCGCCGCCGCGGTGTCCCTGACGGGCGAGACCACGCACTTCAAACAATACGGGCCGGTCGCCGGCAACACGTTCCGCCTCGCCCTCGACCTGGCTCTCCCCGCAGCCGAAAAATTTCTGCACAACACCACTTTTGAGGCCGATCTGCGCCAGTATCTTTATATCGGCTCGGATTTCCTGGCGGCCTTCCGCCTCCGCGGCTTCGCCAGCCTCGGCCGGGACCCCTACCTGGGCTATTACGGCGGGAACAACCAGGTCCGCTCGGCCAATTTCTACAGCATCCTGGCCACGAAATACTGGTATGCCAACGCCGAGTTCCGCCTGCCGCTCATCAGCGCGGCTTCGACGATCATCGGCACGGTCGGGCCGGTCCGCGGGGTCCTTTTCTTCGACGTCACCCGGAGTCAGTATCGCGATTATCCGGCCAAGTTCTACCGCTACGACCCCGACCTCAGCACGCTCCTTGTCCCCTATTACCACGAGATCAGCGCCATCGGCTCCTTCGGCTACGGGATCGAGTTCTTCATTTTCGGCCTGCCGGTCCATATCGAATTCGCCAAGCGCCTCGAATGGCCGAGCTTCTCCTCTCCCTTCGGTTTCAGCGCCACCGGCGGTTTCATAACGAATTTTTGGATCGGATACGATTTTTAAAAGGGGCTCGAGCGGGTCAAGGGACGAGCCTTCGCGGCGGAAGTCAAGGGACGAGCCTTCGGCTCGCCACTCACCCGTGTCTTATATCAACGGGCGAGTACGGCGGAAGTGGATCCCCGGGCAAAGCCCAGGGCACTCACCCGCGATGTAAATACGCGGCTGAGTACGGCGGAAGCGGATCCCCAGGCTTTGCAGTCCTTATTCGCTTCGCGAATGAGGACTGCAAAGCCTGGGGCCCCTGCCGCCGCCCCGGCCGCCGTGGTTCAAAAACACTCATACAAAAAATAAAAACCTCTTGAAATGGGGCCGGCGGAATGGTATGATGG
>JAUYDS010000206.1 GCA_030691735.1 Candidatus Aminicenantota bacterium | reverse complement strand
GTATCCACGGGCGAGTACGGCGGAAGTGGACCCCCGGGCAAAGCCCGGGGCACTCACCCGCGATGTAAATACGCGGCTGAGTACGGCGGAAACGGATCCCCAGACAAAGCCTGGGGCCCCTGCCGCCGCCCCGGCCGCCGTCGGTTTCCTTTTTGGTTGACCGACCCTTGGAATGTTGGTATGATTTGGCCTACCCGTCGAATAAATAAAAGGATCATCTCTCCCATGATCGAACGCTACACCAATCCCGAAATGGGCGCCGTCTGGACCGAGGACAACAAATACCGCAAATGGCTCGACGTCGAGATCGCCGTCTGCGAAGCCTGGACGAAACTGGGCAAGATCCCCGCCCCGGCCCTCAAGCGCATCAAAGCCAAGGCCGGCTTCGAGGTCGAACGGATCGAGGAGATCGAGAAGGTCGTCAAACACGACATCATCGCCTTTCTCTCCTCGGTCGCGGAGAAGGTCGGTCGGGACAGCCGTTTCATCCACCTCGGCCTGACCTCGTACGACGTCGTGGACACGGCCCTGTCGCTCCTCATCCGCGAATCGCTGAAAAAGATCCGCCGTCGGCTCCTCGAGCTCAAAAAGGTCCTCCGCCGGCAGGCGGTCAAATACAAAAAGACGATCTGCATGGGCCGGACCCACGGCATCCACGCCGAGCCGGTCACGTTCGGGTTCAAGGTGCTCGTCTGGTATGAGGAGATCAAGCGCCATCTCGACCGCGTCGACCGGGCCATCGACGTCATCAGCGTCGGCCGGATCTCCGGCTCGGTCGGGACGTACATCCACCTCGACCCTCGGGTCGAGGTCGCCGCGCTGAAAACGCTGGGGCTGCGGCCGGCCCCCGTCTCGACCCAGGTCCTTCAGCGCGACCGCCACGCCGAAGTCATGAGCGTGCTGGCCCTCGTCGCCTCGACGCTCGAAAAATTCGCCGTCGAGATCCGGCATCTCCAGCGGAGCGAGGTCCTCGAGCTCGAGGAGCCGTTCACGACAGGCCAGAAAGGCTCGTCCTCCATGCCCCACAAGAAGAACCCCGTTCGCTGCGAGCGTCTCTCCGGGCTGGCCCGCCTCGTCCGGGGCAACCTCCACGCCGCCTTCGAGAACATGGCTCTCTGGCACGAGAGGGACATCTCTCACTCCTCGGCCGAGCGCATCATCTTCCCGGATTCCTTCACCCTAACCGACTTCATGTTGACCGAGGCCATCGACGTCATCGGGAACTGGCGGGTCCACCCGGAAAACATGAGGCGCAACATCCAGGCCACACGCGGCCTAATCTTCTCCCAGCGGGTCCTCCTGGCCCTGACGCAAAAAGGAATCCTTCGCGACGACGCCTATCCGCTCGTCCAGAAGAACAGCCTCAAAGTCTGGGACGAAGCCCTCGATTTCAAAACGCTGGTCCTGGCCGATCCGGACATCCGCAGGACGCTCTCGCCCAAGGAGATCGAGGAGTGTTTCTCGCTCCAGCCCTATCTCGAGAAGATCGACTATATATTCGAAAGGGTCCTCGGCCATGAAAGTTAGAATCCTCGTCTCGTTCAAGGACAGCGTCCTCGACCCCCAGGGGCAAACGGTGAAGAACGCCCTGCATACCCTCGGCTACGGCGCCGTCCGCGATGTCCGGCAGGGCAAGGTCTTCGAGATCGATCTCGCCGGGGTGTCCAGGGCGGAGGCCGAGACGATCGTCCCGGAGATCTCGGACAAGGTCCTGGCCAATCCCATCATCGAAAAGTTCGCCTGGCAGATCATCGAGGAATAGCCGCCGTGAAGTTCGGAATCGTCGCCTTTCCCGGGTCCAATTGCGATTTCGACACGTTCTACGCCTTCCACGACGTCATGAACCAGCCGACCGTCTGGCTGTGGCACAAGGACCACAGCCTGAAGGACGTCGACTGCGTCGTGCTGCCCGGCGGATTTTCCTACGGCGATTACCTGCGCTCAGGCGCCATCGCCCGCTTCTCCCCTCTCATGCAGGAGGTCCTCGAGTTCGCCGCCGAAGGCGGCCTCGTCCTGGGGATCTGCAACGGGTTCCAGGTCCTGCTCGAACTGGGTCTGCTCCCCGGGGCCATGCTCCGCAACAAACACCTCAAGTTCCTCTGCCAGTTCGTCACCATCCGGCTGGAGAACGCCAAGACGCGTTTCACTCATAAAGGGCGGACGGGACAAGTCCTGAGGATCCCCATCGCCCACTTCGACGGCAACTATTTCGCCCCGCCGGAAACGCTCGAGGAGATCGAGGCGAACGGCCAGGTCGTCTTCCGCTATACGGACGCGGAAGGCCGCCTGACCGAGAGAGCCAACGTCAACGGCTCGCTCCACGGCATCGCCGGACTGACGAACAAAAACGGCAACGTAATGGGGATGATGCCCCATCCGGAGCGCGCCGCGGAAACGCTCCTTGGAAGCGCCGACGGCCGGGTGATCCTAGAGTCCCTGATGTCGCGGTTCTGAATGGAAAGGCCATGATCGACCAGAACATCCTCGATAACCACAATCTGACCCGCGGCGAGTTCGACCTCATCGTCCGGCTCATCGGCCGCGAGCCGAACCTGACCGAGCTCGGCGTCTTCTCGGCCATGTGGTCCGAGCACTGCAGCTACAAGAGCTCGAAGTTCTATCTCAAACAACTGCCGACGAAGGGATCGAACGTCGTCCAAGGGCCGGGCGAGAACGCCGGCATCATCGACATCGGCGACGGGCAGGTCATCGTCTTCAAGATCGAATCGCACAACCACCCTTCGTTCATCGAACCCTTCCAGGGCGCGGCCACGGGCGTCGGGGGGATTCTGCGCGACATCTTCACCATGGGCGCCCGGCCCATCGCCATCCTGGATTCCCTGCGATTCGGACCGCTAACGTCGCCGAAGAACCGGGCGATCATGGACGGAGTCATCTCGGGGATCTCCTCCTACGGCAACTCGATCGGCGTTCCCACCGTCGGCGGCGAAGTCTATTTCGACGACTGTTACACGTTGAACCCGCTGGTCAACGTCTTCTGCCTCGGCCTGGCCGATAAGGACAAGATCTTTTACGCCAAGACCGGCGGCGCCGGCAACGCCGTCCTTTACGTCGGCTCGAAGACGGGCCGCGACGGCATCCACGGCGCGACCATGGCCTCGGCGGAGTTCGGCAAGGAGACCGAGCACAAACGGCCGAACGTCCAGGTCGGCGACCCCTTCAAAGAAAAACTCCTGCTCGAAGCCTGCCTCGAGGTGATGGAGCACGACTTGATCGTCGGCATCCAGGACATGGGGGCCGCCGGGCTGACCTGCTCGACGGCGGAAATGCCGGCCAAATCGGGCACGGGCCTGGAGATTGATCTCGACAAGGTGCCCCAGCGCGAAGAGGGCATGTCGCCCTACGAAATCCTTCTTTCGGAATCGCAGGAACGCATGCTCATCGTCGCTCTTCCCGAAAAGGTCAAGGCCGTCCGCGAGGTCTTCGCCAAATGGGACCTGGACGCGGTCGAGATCGGCAAGGTCATCGACGGCGGCCAAATGAAGGTCCGCTTTCACGGCGAGATCGTGGTCGACGTGCCCGTTTCGGCCGTCGTCGATCTGTGCCCCGTCTATCAGCGGCCGGTCGCTCCGCCGTCGGAGCCGGCCCCGGCCTCCCGCCGGGTTCATCCCGTCCCCGACGATGTCGGCCGCGTGCTTCTCGAGCTTCTCTCTTCGCCCACCATCGCCGACAAGGAATGGGTCTTCCGCCAATACGACCACATGGTCCAGACGAACACGATGCTCCTGCCCGGCGCGGACGCCGCCGTCCTGCGGATCAAGGACTCAAAAAAGGCATTGGCCGTCACTCTGGACGGCAATTCGCTCACCACCCAGCTCGACCCGCGGACGGGCGGCCGGATCGCCGTGGCCGAGGCCTGCCGGAACCTGGCCTGCGTCGGCGCGCGCCCGATCGGCGTGACCAACTGCCTGAACTTCGGCAATCCCGAAAAGCCCGAGGTGATGCGGCAGTTCAAGGAGGTCGTCGAGGGCCTGTCTGAAGCGTGCCGCGCCTTCGGAATTCCGGTTACCGGCGGGAACGTCAGTTTCTACAACGACACCGAAGGCGCCTCGATCCATCCGACCCCCGTGCTCGGCATCGTCGGGCTCCTGAAGGATATCGACAAGGTCGTAACGCCGGGATTTAAGAGCGCCGGCGATACCGTCGTCCTCCTCGGCGAGAACAAGGAGGAGCTGTCGGGCTCGGAGTATTTCAAGGTCCATTTCAAGGACGAAAGCGGCCCGCCTCCGGCGATCGATCTGGCCCGGGAAAAGGCGGTCCAGGAGACCTGCCTCGCCGCGGCCGAAGCCGGGCTCCTTAGATCCGCGCACGACATCTCCGAAGGCGGGCTGGCCGTCTGCGCCGCGGAAAGCGGTTTTTTCAGCGACGACGGACTCGGCTGCGAGCTCGACCTGGACGATGGCATCCGAGTGGACGCGCTGATTTTTGGGGAAACGCAATCCCGCATCCTGGTGACCTTGAAGCCTTCGAACGTGGAGGAGCTTCTCCATCTGGCCGGACTAAACGGCGTCAAAGCCCAAATCGTCGGAAAGGTCGGCGGAGACGCCCTCCGAATCCGCCAGAAGGGCAGGGACGTCGTGACGGTCCCCGTCAAGACGGCCTTTGAAGCATGGAAAGAAGCGATCCCTCGATATTTCGCGATTCACCTATAGATCCTATCATCATCGCGGATCGCCCCGCGGAAAAACCCGCGGCGCGTTCATGCGCGATGAGGCCAAAGGAGGGAGTCATGGCCGACGAGATCTTCGTCAGCCCGAAAAAGCACGGCCGCATCATGGCCCTGCTTTCGGGCCGCGGTTCGAACTTCATAAAGATCCACGACGCCGTCCGGGCCGGCGACATCGACGCGGAGATCGTCCTCGTCTTCAGCAACAAAGAAGACGCCCCCGGCCTCAGGATCGCCCGGGAACGGGGCCTCGAAACCCTCTTCCTGAACTCCAAGCTCTATCCCGACAAGGAAGAATACGACAGGGAGATCATTCGTGAAACCCGAAGGCGGGAGATCGACCTCATCTGCCTCGCCGGCTATATGAAAGTCCTGACCCCGTCGTTCTGCGATGCGTTCAAGCACCGGATCATGAACATCCATCCCGCCCTGCTGCCGTCGTTCCCCGGGCTTCACGTCCAGCAGAAGGCGATCGACTGGGGCGTCCGATTCTCGGGCTGCACGGTCCATTTCGTCGCGGCCGAGGTCGACATGGGGCCGATCATCCTCCAGGCCGCCGTGCCCATCCTGCGGGACGACACGGAGGAGTCCCTGAGCGCCCGCATTCTCATCGAAGAGCACAAGATCTACCCCGAGGCCGTGCGGCTGTATTTCGAGGGCAAGATCGAGGTCCATGGCCGCCGCGTCTTCATCCGGGAATGAACGGCGGGGCCAAGGGACGAGCCTTCGGCTCGCCACTCGCCCGTGGCTTATATGCACGGGCGAGTACGGCGGAAGTGGACCCCCGGGCAAAGCCCGGGGCACTCACCCGCGAGGTGAATACGCGGCTGAGTACGGCGGATGCGGATCCCCAGACAAAGCCTGGGGCCCCTGCCGCCGCCCCGGCCGCCGCCGGGATGGGCCAATCAGCGGGCGATGACCCGGTGGATTTTTTTCTTTCCCGCCTTGAGCATCATCCCGTCCGGGCCGACGTCCTTGATCGTCAAAAGCCGCTCGAGGCTATCGAGCCGTTGGCCATTGACGTAGAGTCCTCCCTGCTTGATCAGCCGCTTCGCCTCGCCGCGCGAGGGCGTCAGCCCGACATCGGTGAACAGCTCGGCCGGACCGATCCCGGCTTCCAGCCGCGCGCGCGCGACCGTCGTCGTGGGGAGCGCCGCGATGTCCTTTTCGCCGTCCCCGCCGAAGGCCGCGGCCGAGGCCGCTTGCGCTTCGCGGGCCGCCTCTTCGCCGTGGGTCAATTTCGTCGCCTCGAAGGCCAGGATGCGTTTCGCCGCGTTGATTTCGTCATTCCTGAGGCCTTCCAGACGGCGGATCTCATCCAGCCGGACGAACGTGTAAATGCGGAGAAACCGACCGATGTCGCGGTCGTCGCAGTTGACCCAGGACTGGTAGAAAGCATACGGGCTGAAAAGGGCCGGATGCAGCCACACGGCGCCCTGGGCCGTTTTTCCCATTTTAGCCCCCGAGGACGTGACCAGGAGAGGAAAGGTCATGGCCTG
>JAUYDS010000009.1 GCA_030691735.1 Candidatus Aminicenantota bacterium | reverse complement strand
GCCGAATTGACCCGGGCAAAGGGGTATGTTATAAAAACGATTCGTGAGAGAGACATGAGCGACAGATTCACGGTCCGCTTCGCCCCGAGCCCGACGGGATATCTCCATCTCGGGAGCGCCCGGACGGCGCTCTTCAACTGGATTTGCGCCCGTCACGCCGGGGGCCGGTTTTTGCTCCGGATCGAGGACACGGACCGGGTCCGCTCCGACGCCAAATTCCTCGAGGAGATCCTGGCCGACATGAAGTGGCTCGGCCTGGATTGGGACGACGAACCGATCTTCCAGAGCCGGAGGTTCGACCTCTACCGGGAGAAAGCCGAGGGCCTGCTCCATGCGGGAGTGGCCTACAAGGAAGGGGAGGCCATCCTCTACAAGGTCGAGCCCGGCCGGACGGTCGTCGTCGAGGACATGATCCACGGCCGGATCACCTTCGAGACCGAGAACTTCAAGGACCAGGTCCTGATCAAATCCGACGGTTCGCCGGCCTATAATTTTTCCTGCGTCGTCGACGATTCGGCCCAGGGCATCACCCACATCCTCCGCGGCGACGACCATATCACCAACACGCCCAAGCAAGTGCTTTTCTATGAGGCATTAGGTCTGACGCCGCCCCGCTTCGGCCACATGCCCCTGATCATGGGACCCGACGGGGCGAAGCTGTCCAAGCGCCACGGCGGCGTCTCGGTCACGGAATACAGGAACGAGGGCTTCCTGCCCGAAGCGCTGGCCAACTACCTGATCCTCCTGGGCTGGACGCCGCCCGACTCGATCGAGATCCTGCCGCTCGCCGAGGCGGCGAAGCTCTTCGAGATCACGGCGATGAACGACGTCCAGGCGAAGTTCGACATCCAGAAGCTCAAATGGATGAACGGCGAATACATCATGAAAAGTCCGCGGGCCGATCTCCTGCCGCTCCTCAAGGACCAGCTCCGGCGGGACGGATACGATCTCTCCGCCGTCTCGGACGCGTATCTCGTCCGGATTCTCGAGCTCTACCAGATTCGGATCAAGACCCTCCGCGAGTTCGGCGAACTGACGGATTTCTTTTTCAAGGACGATTTCCCGGTCGATGAGGAGGCCCGCAGCAAATACCTCGCTTCGTCCTCGAACCGGGACAACCTCCGTGAGTTCGCCGACCGGCTCTCCCGCCTGGACGATTTCAGGCACGACCGGATCGAGGCGGATTGCCGGGCGCTGGCCGACGAGCGGAAGCTCAAGGCCGCCGAGATCATCCATCCGGCCCGCCTGGCCGTTTCGGGCAAGACCAAAGGGGCCGGCCTGTTCGAGATCATGGAGCTTCTGGGCCGGGACAAGACCATTCAACGCATGAGAGGCGCCGTGTCATGAGCGAGACAAGACCCAAGAACAATTTCATCCGCGACATCATCAACGAGGACCTCAAGGCCGGCAAGAACCAGGGCCGGGTCCAGACGCGGTTCCCGCCCGAGCCCAACGGCTATCTCCACATCGGCCACGCCAAGTCGATCTGCCTCAACTTCGGCCTGGCCGCCGACTACCGGGGGGAATGCAACCTCCGCTTCGATGACACGAACCCCGAGACCGAGGAGTCCGACTACGTCCGCTCGATCAAGGAGGACGTCGCCTGGTTGGGCTTCGATTGGCAGGACCGGGAATTCTACGCCTCGGACTATTTCGAGAAACTCTACGAGTTCGCCGTCGATCTGATCAAGAAAGGGAAGGCCTACGTCTGCGACCTGAGCGCGGAGCAGGTGACCGAGCACCGCGGCACCCTGACCAAACCGGGCAAGGAAAGCCCGTTCCGGAACCGGAGTGTCGAGGAGAACCTCGATCTTTTCCGGCGCATGCGGGCCGGAGAGTTCCCCGATGGGTCCATGTCCCTCCGGGCGAAGATCGACATGGCCGAACCCAACCTCCTCCTGCGCGATCCTGTGCTCTACCGGATCCGGCGGGCTCACCATTACCGCCGGGGCGACGCCTGGTGCATCTACGCGACCTATGATTGGGCCCACGGACAATCGGATTCGATCGAGGGCATCACCCATTCCATCTGCACCCTGGAGTTCGAGGTCCACCGGCCGCTTTACGATTGGTTCCTCGTCCAGCTCGGCATCCACCGGCCCCAGCAGATCGAATTCGCCCGGCTCAGCCTCAGCCATACCGTCCTCAGCAAGCGGAAGCTCCTCGAACTGGTGAAAGAGAAATACGTCAGCGGCTGGGACGACCCGCGCATGCCGACCCTCTCCGGACTGCGCCGGCGCGGATACACGCCGGCCTCGATCCGCCGCTTTTGCGACGAGATCGGCGTGGCCAAGGCCAACAGCATCGTCGACATGGCCCTCCTCGAGAACTTCATCCGCGAAGAGCTCAACAAGACCGTCCCGCGGGCCATGGCCGTGCTCCGGCCGCTCAAGGTCGTCCTGGTCAACTATCCGGAGGGTAAGGTCGAGGAACTCGACTGCGTCAATAATCCCGAAGATCCGGCGGCGGGGACGAGGAAGGTGCCGTTCTCGCGCGAGCTCTACATCGAGCGGGACGATTTCATGGAATCCCCGCCGAAGAAGTTCTTCCGGCTGTCGCCGGGCCGCGAAGTGCGCCTGCGCTATGCTTTTTTCATCACCTGCGTTGACGTCAAGAAGGACCCGGCGACCGGCGAGGTCGTCGAGCTCCACTGCACTTATGATCCGGCGACTCGGGGGGGAGACGCTCCGGACGGCCGGAGCCCGAAAGCGACCATGCACTGGGTGTCCGCCGGGCACGCCGTCCCGGGCGAGGTCCGCCTCTACGAGACGCTGTTTACCAAGCGAGACCCGAACGAGATCGAAGAGGGCGCCGACTGGAAGTCCAACCTCAACCCGAGATCGCTCGAGATCATCACCGGAGCCAAGCTCGAACCCGCCTTGAAGACGGCGCTTCCCGGCAGCCGATTCCAATTCGAACGGCTCGGCTATTTCTGCGTTGACGTCCGGGATTCCTCGCCGGGGAAGCCCGTCTTCAACCGAACGGTGACCCTCCGCGACACGTGGGCCCGGATCACCAAGGCCGGTAAAGAGAACGAATAAAAAAGGGGGACGGGCCTCGGCCCGCCCCCCGCTAAAAAAAATTCGCTTATTGGTCGGCGAACTTGAAGATCGTCAGATAGCCGTGCTGGCTGATCTTGGCGATGAGCTCTCCGCTGACCTTTTCCACGCTGTCGCTCGGCTGGTGGTAGTCCGTGGTCATGGCCGCCATGTAATACACGAACGGCTTCTTGACTCTGGCGAACGAGGCGTGATCCGACCCGCCGGCGCCCACGCCGAGAGCGTTGTTCTGCAGGGCCAGGTCGAGCCCGACGTAGTTGTTCATCTCCCGGGAGATGTCGGCGAACGGCGTGTTCTCGGTCAGGTTGACCGTGACGAACCAGGGCGCGCGGATCTTCTTGACCAGCGCCTCGGCCCCGGGCACTCCATAGCGCTGCAGCGTCCTGGCAATGGTCGTGTCGTCATAGGGACGGCTGATCATATCGAAGTTCAGATAGCCGATCGTCTTTTCCATCGGGAAAGCCGGGTTGAGGGTGTAATAGCGGCTGCCGAGAAGGCCTTCCTCTTCTCCCGTCCACAGAGCGAAGACGATCGAACGCTTGGGCTTGACCGGATTGGTCGCGATCGCTTTGGCGATGTTCATGACGCCGACCGAGCCGGAGCCGTTGTCGTCCGCGCCGTTCCAGATGTAGTCCTGCCAGATCCCGTTGTGATCGAAGTGGGCGCCCACGACGACATATTCGTCCTTCAGCTTCGGGTCGCTGCCTTCGATAATGCCGAGAACGTTGAAAGCCCGGACGAGAGCGGTCTTGGCCGTCGTGGTCATCGTGATCCCGGTCCCGGCCAGGTCCTTGGAGGCGGGTTTGAACGTCTTCTCGATCTGGGCCTTGAGGTTATCGATCGTCTGTCCGGTGACGCCGAGGATGGCATTGGCCATGTCTCGGGTGATGGTCATCGTCGGGACGTTGCTTCCGCCCATCGGGCCGCCGCCCGTAACGCCGGGGATGGAGAGGCTGCCGCCGCGCTGGCGGTTGATGACCGGCCGGTCGTCATTGACGTGGACGTAGGGGGGTCGGGATAGGTTCCGGTAGGTCGTCGCGTCATTGTTGACGTTGGCCACCTGGAGAATGGCTGCAGGTCCGAGCTTCTGGATCTCGGTGATCTTGTTGAACCGGGCGGGCTGTCCCGCGCCGCCGGGGCCTCTCTGGCCGCCAGCCGGGGCCGCCGGGAAGTATTTCTCCTTGAGCTCTTTCTTGGCCTGGAAGGGCGATTTGGGATCGTCGCGGCCGGGCGCTTCGGTCAGGACGACGACGACTTTGCCCTTGAGGTTGAGGCCCTTGAGCTCGTCGAACTGGATCGAGGGCTCCGAGATGCCGTAGCCGACGAAGATGACCGGCGCGGTCATCGATCCAATGCCGGCCCCGCCGCCGCGGCCGCCCATGGCTTGGTAATCGACGCCCGAAGTGAACTCGCGGGTCTGGACGGCGCCGGCCTTGTTCACGGCGAGGCTCATCGAACTCTGAACGTCCGAGGTCGACTTCAGGCCGAACTCCTGAAAGTAAGTGCGCTCGGGAGGCGTGGCCGGCGCTCCGCCGCGCTGGCCGCCGCCCATGCCGCGGCCGCCGCCGAATCCGGGCATATCCCCTGCGGGTTTGATGCCCCACATCTTGAAGAGCGATACCACGTAATCGGCCGCGATCATGTAGCCTTTGGTCCCGGTCTCGCGTCCCTCGGTCCAGTCGGACGCGATGAACGTCAACATGGCCATGGTGTCCTTGGCGTTGATGGCCTCGAAGCCGGCCTTGTACTTGTCGGGCACGGGCTGGGGCTTGTCGACCAGGCTGAGGGCCTTTTGGACGTCCTCGAGCTTCATCTGCTGCTGTTGGGGCGGCATCTGCGCCTGCAGCGAGAAGATGAGGGCGAACACGAAAACTACGATCAAAAAGTTTTTCCTCATGCGTCTCCTTTCGTAGACGGTAAAATACCA
>JAUYDS010000180.1 GCA_030691735.1 Candidatus Aminicenantota bacterium | reverse complement strand
TTGAGAAATATTTAAATAGCACCGAGCGGCAAAAATGTCAAGAAAATATATGAAAATTCTCGGAACAATAGACTTTTGTCCGGATGTCGCCGTCGGCTAAACCTCGATCTCGCGATAACGCCGGTCGGCGAGCTTTAAAAGGATCTCCGCGCTCGCCGCCGCGAGAACGAACAGAACGGCGAAAAGGACGAGCAGCACGCCGTTGGCCGAAAGACCGGTCTTCATCAGGAAGGACAGAAGGAACCCCAGCAGGACCAGGATCCCGATCTCGGCCAGAAAGCCGAACAGGACGTTCAGGTTCTGTTTGATCGCTTTTTGGGGATTGGTCCAGTCGAGGAGGGGGCGGGACAGGTCGATGATCATCCCGACCGCCGTCAGGGTGACCGAGGCTACCAGGGCCAGGCCGAAGGCCGGGAGCAGGTCGTCGATCCGGAGACGGATCATCAGAACCAGGACGAGGGATGAGGCGGCGATGCCGATCAGGGCGATGATAGAGGAATGGAGGAATTTGGCGGTCACCTGTTCCCGAGGCGAGACCGGAATGACCTTCGACATCCAAAACTGGCTGCCTTCGCGGGAGAACGTCGAGGAAGCGGTCCCGTTCAGGCTGCCGCTGACGGCCATGAAGCCGGCGGAGATCAGAGTGACAAGGAGGGGTTTGGCCGAGGTCAGGGCTCTCAGGATCATGGTGTTGTCGCCGCGTCCTCCTCCCGCCCGGGCCATGATGACGAACAGGATGGGAACCAGGACGACGACCAGCACTCCGTTCAGCAGAAAGATGGGGGTCCGGTTCATGATCCGCCATTCCCGGGCGAAGATCGCCCGCACGGGGCGGCGGCCGGAGGAGACCCTGCGAGACAGCTCTTCCCTGGACAACGCCTTTTTGCGGCCGGCGATCTCTCCGATCCCGATCAGGCCTTTGTAGAACAGCTTCTCCGCCAGGATCAGGATGCCGTAGAAAAGGGCGAGGGAAACGCCGATCAAAAGGAGAAGATTCCTCAGCCCGGCGCCCGAGAATCCGCCCGCGAGCGCCTGCGTCGCCCAAACGCTCGGGGGGAAGACCGATCCGATCTGCTTCAGGAGGCTGTCCGGGGAGGCGAAGAAGCGCAACATGACCTGCGGATCGGGGTGGGATCCCGCCGACCGGCTGAGAATGAACTGAAGACCTACGCCGGCCGCGATCAGGATGAGGCTGCCGATGAGGATGAGCGCGTCCTTTTTGCGGCTGAGGTTGACGATCCGCATCATCCCGATCACCAGCAGAGAGACGATCGACAGGGGGATGACCGGCAGCATCAGATAGACAAGGAGGCCGTTGATCCAATAGGGGAGCCCGGCCTTCGACAGGATGCCGAAATAAACGACCACCGGCAGGACGACGACCGCGATCGTCAGATATTCGTTGACCAGGATCACGACGAACTTCGAGGTCATGACCTCGACCGGCTTGAGCGGAAGCGGAATGAGCGTCTCCAGGTCCCGGGAAAAATAGAAGGCCGAGATCACGTAGTACAGGCCGAAGAGCAGGACGAGCAATTGGCCGGACAGGACGCCGAAGGTCAGGATCGCCTGCTGTTGGCCGAGAGGCAGGAGCAGGTCGTAGATCGTCTTGAGCAGACGAAGAGCGTAGTAGACCGTCGGGCCGAGTCCGACGGCCGCCAGGGCCATGAGCGGAATGAGCCAGCGGTCTTTTTTTTCCTTGAAGATCCGGAAATGGATGACGGACAGACCGAAATTAGCCTTCAAACCGACGCGAACGAGCGAGGCCAGCCGTTTCATGTCTCGGTGGTCAGTTCCAGGAAGATATTCTCCAGCGACTGGCCCGGTTCCGTGTCGAGCTTCTTGAGCTCGTCCATCGTGCCGCAGGCGATGAGCCGGCCTTTGTTGATGATCCCGATGCGGTCGCAGAGCTTCTCGGCGACCTCCATGATATGGGTCGAGAAAAACAGCGTCTTGCCCTGGTCGCAGTGCTCGCGCATGAGCTCTTTCAGTTGATGGGCGGACCGCGGGTCCAGCCCGACCATCGGCTCGTCGAGGACCATGACCCGGGGGGCCGGGAGAAGCGCCGCGGTCAGGACGATCTTCTGTTTCATGCCGTGGGAGTAGCTCTGGATGGGATTGCCGACGGCCTTGGTCAGCTCGAAGATCTTGAGCCATTTTTCGATCCGCTGCAGCCGTTCGGCCTTCGGGACGCCGTAAACGTCGCCGATGAAGTTCAGGTACTCCAGGCCGGTCAATCGTTCATAGACCGCGGGATAGTCCGGCACGTACGTCGTCATCGCCTTGCAGGCCAAGGCGTTCGTCTGCGTGTCGAGGCCGTTGACGGCGATCGAGCCCGCGTCCGGTTTGAGCAGGCCGACGATCATCTTGAGGGTGGTCGTCTTTCCGGCTCCGTTGGGGCCGAGAAAACCGAAGATCTCCCCCGGCCGGACGACCAGGCTGAGGTCGTCCACGGCCTTGACCTTGCCCCTGTTGTAGCTCTTGGACACGTTCCGGAGTTCGATCATGGGCCGCTCCTTGTCCCAATTCTTATAACACAGACGCGGAAAATTTTCTAAGGGCCGGGCTTGGCCGTGAACCGCTTTCAAAGGTCCGGGCGTATTGACTTTCCCTTTTCATATCTAATATCCTAGCTCCGCGACCGAAAGGACCGCCGCGATCATGGACAAAAAACCGCTCCTGAACATCAAATCCCTGAAGGAACAGGTCTACGAGTATCTCCGCGAACAGATGCGGAACGGACACCTTCTGCCCGGATCCGTCATCGATATGGAGGAGACCTCGAAGAAGCTGGGCGTGAGCAAGACGCCCCTCCGGGACGCGCTTCTGCAGCTGGAGATGGAGGGCTTCGTCAGCATCCTTCCCCGCCGCAAGGTCATCGTCAACGTTCTCTCCCTCCAGGACATCAAGAACATGTATGAGATCATCGGAGCGCTGGAAAGCGAGGCCCTCCTTTCGGCCTTCGACCGCCTCCAGGATTCCGACATCCGGCATCTCGACGCCCTAAACCGGGAGATGAAAGAGGCCATCGACAAGGACGACTTCGACCTCTACTACGAGAAGAACCTCCGCTTTCATGACGTCTTTCTCAACCGGGGCGGCAACGAAAGCCTGGTCAAGATCGTCAACACGCTGAAAAAGCGGCTTTACGATTTCCCGCGGCAGCAGGGGTTCGTCAAGGAATGGGAACAGGCCTCCATCGGCGAGCACGGCCGGCTCGTCGAGCTCATCCGGCGGAAGGCCAGGGCGGAGGC
>JAUYDS010000110.1 GCA_030691735.1 Candidatus Aminicenantota bacterium | reverse complement strand
AGGCTGATGACGAGGATGATCAAGGTCAGGACCGCGGCCGAGGCGTAGGCCCGCTGTTGGACCTCCGGGAACGGTGTTCCGAGCTGGAAGAAAATGGCCAGCGGGAGCGTAGCCACCGGCTGGAGCAGGGAGCCCGGGAGGCTGTCGGTGAAGCCGGCCGTGAAGAGGACCGAGGCCGCGTCGCCGATCCCGCGGCCGAAAGCCATGAGGACGGCCGTCAAGATCCCCGGCAGGGCCTGTTTCACGATGACCTTCAGGGCGGTCTCGAGCTTCGTCGCGCCGAGCGAAGCGGAGGCGTCCTTCAACGCCGGCGGGACGAGCCGGATGACCTCGTCCATGGCCCGGGCCATGATCGGGATTTCGAGCAGCCCGACGGTGATGATGCCAGCGAGGAGCGAGGCCCGCAGGCCGAGCGTCATCATGACGATGAACCCGAACGCGCCGTAGACGATCGACGGGATCCCCCAGAGGACATCGAGCGAAAAGCGGGTGAACGTGGCCAGGGCCGAAGATCTCTTGAGATAGAGGTTGAGATAGAGCACGACCGGCAGGCTCAAGAGGACGGCGAGCAGAGTCGCTCCGGAAGCGAGATAGAGCGACCCCGTAATGGCGTTGAGGATCCCTCCCTCTTTGCCGAGATAATAGCCGCCCTTCGGCGTCTGGACGAGCATCGACAAGCGGAGCGCCGGCAGGCTCTTGACGACGACGGTCCCGACGATGACGAGCAGGCTGGCGGTGACGACGACGGTCGAGGCCAGCATCAGGGCCTTGAAGATCCGTTCTTCGATCTTGCGCCGCCGAAATGTCCTCATTCGACCTTCCGTTCGACTTTAACCAGGATGATCCGGGCCCCGAGGTTGAAGACGAGGACGACGAGCATCAGAATCAGCGCCGCGAACATCAGGGCCGAGTCGTAGCGGGGGATGGACATCATCTCCCCGTAGTTGTTGGCGATGAGGGCCGGCAGCGGGTAGGCGGGATCGAACACCGACTTCGGCAGCCGGGCGACGTTGCCGACGACCATGAGCACGGCCATCGTCTCTCCGAACGCCCGCGACAGGCCGAGGACCACGGCGGCGATGATGCCCTGGAGCCCTTTTCTCAGAACGACGTGCTTGGTCGTCTCCCATGGGGTGGCCCCCAGAGACAACGAGGTCTCGCGGAGCTCGTTGGGGACGGCGGAGAAGACTTCGAGGGCGACGTGGATGATCGTCGGAAAGACCATGATGGCCAGAACGATCCCGCCGGACAGAATGCTGTATCCCGACGAGGTGACGCCGAACAAGGGGGCGAGGACCTTGCCGACGAAAGGAACGACCATGAGCACCCCCCATACGCCGTAGACGACGGAGGGGATCCCGGCCAGCAGGTCCACGACCGGCTTGGTGAATTCGCGGATGAATCGCGGCGCGTATTCGGAGAGGTAGACGGCGGTCAAAAGAGAGATGGGAACGGCGATGACCATGGCCACCAGCGTCACCCAGAGCGTTCCGGCGAGGAACGGGAGAAACCCAAATTCGCCTTTGAGCGGATGCCAGCCCGAGCCGAAGAGAAGACCGCTGAAGGACCTCAGGGCGAGAATGGCCCGGGATTTCTGGAGGAGACCGAACAGCATGAGAAAGACGATGAGGCCGGGGACGGTGGTCAGCAAAAACATCGCCCGGCGGGCGATCAGGTCTTTCAAACGTCGCACGATAGCTCTCCGTCCTATTTTAATTTATCCAACCCTATCTTCAATTTTTCGGGGCCGAGCCGGATATACCCGGTCTCCGGCACGTATTTCTGTCCGTCGGTCAGGACCCAGCGGAGGAACTCGACCGCGGCTTGGTTCGCGGGCCTGCCTTTGGCCACGAGATAGAGGTCGCGGGCCGGAGGCGAAGGATAAATGCCCCGAGCGATGGCCCCGGTGATGTCGTCTCTCGTCGCGTAGACTTTTTCGGACTCTTCGATCCCGCCGCTGTCGTCGAGGTCGATCGGAACGACGGCGATTCCGTCCACCGGCTTCAAAGTCTTGGTGTCATAGACGAAGTTGATGTTGTTGTAGCCGATCCCCAACGGATCGCGGCGGACCGCCTCGGCCAGACCCGGGTCGCCGTAGACGCCGACGCCGCCGAGATCCTCCTGATTTTTCCCGAGGTAGGCCGCCCAGGTCTCGGCCGCTCCGCAGGCATCCGACCTCGTGTAGACGTGAACGACGGACTTGTCCGTGGTTCCCAGAATTCGGCCCCAGCTCACGTCCTTTCCCGATATCCAGATTTCGATGAACCGCTGTCGAGTGAGGCCTTTCTTCAGGAGCTCATTCAAGAAAGGGTTCTTGGCGCTCACCGCCGCCACGACGCCGTCCTTGGTCACGGCGATAGGGAATGCGCCTTTCTTCACCTCGGTCGGATTGACATCGCGGGAGACCATGCCGAGATCGGCCATGCCGGCCAGCACGTCCGATATGCCCTTGCCGGCGCCGCCCGCCTGCACGTCGATCTTGACGCGGGGATGAATCTTTTTGAATTCCTCGGCCCATGTGAGGACCATGGGATAAAGAGCCCAGGCGCCCGAAATGCTGATCGATCCCTGGAGGGGCTTGGAAGCGGTTTGCCCGAATATGGGAGCGATAAGGAAACTGGCGACCAAGAGAGATATCATGGCTTTATTCATTCGTGACCTCTTTCCACGATGCAAATCGGGGACATGTACCGTGGAGCAAATCGGGGACACAAGATTTCCCCCCCTTTTCTAAAGGGGGGTGAGGGGGGATTAATGCGATGTGATCCCTTTAAAAACTCAGGACGACACTTCGAGTTGACGTTCCCTCCGGTACGTGTCCCCAAAGTACGTGTCCCCAAAGTACATGTCCCCATTGAATTATCAAAAGCCCGCCTGAAAATGGGTCAGGAGCGCCGTATTGGTCGTCTTCCCGGACGCGTCCTTATAAACTTCGAGATTGACCATGAGCTTCGTTTTGTCCGCCAGGAGCCAGTTGAGCCCGAACGTCCATTGGCCGACGCGGCTTGAGTCCGCGCTCGTGTCCGGGTTGAACGAATCGACCTTGATGACGCCCTGCAGTTTTTTCGGCATGAGGAAATATCCGCCCTGAAGATACCAGCCCTCTTTCAAGATCGATCCGTCCGACGCCCGGATGTATTCTCCCTTGAGCGATACGGGCCCCGTCAGAACGGCCATTTCCAAACCCGCCCGGTCCCGCTTCTCGGCTTGGACGGAGCTCGAGGGGCTGTAATGACCGTCATAGACGGAGACGCCAAAAGCGAGGAAGGAAGCGGGATGGACGACGATTCGCCCGGCCCAGTCCTTTTGTTCGTTCGTATCGGCCTTGTTGATCCCCGCCCCGTTGAAAAGACCGACCGCATATTCGAGGATCGAAGTCTTGCCGAAAACGACGGCGCCGATGTCGCGGCCGGAGGCCCCGATATCCTGGCCCGGCGACAACTTCAAGACGGGTTGCGAACGGTTGATCGTCTCGATGTCGGCGCTCGAGGTCGTGCTCTCCAGACTAAACGGAACCTTGAACTGCCCAACCCTCAATGACGCCGCCTCGTAAAACGTGAATTCGACCAGGCCATCCAATAGAATCGGGCTCTTGACCGCATCCGCCTGAAGCTTGGTGCGGACGTTCTTCAGAAGTTCGCCCGAAAGCGTCAGCCGCATCCTGCGGACGGAAAAGCCGTCCAGGCCTGAGTCCTGGGCCGTGTAAAGGAACTGACTGTAGCCGCTGAGCTTGAACGCCTTCCCCGCCGTCAAAGCCGGCGCTTCCTTCGTCTCTTGCGCGGAAGAGCCGGACGCACAGAGCAGAAAAATCGCGGCGAAAGCGCTCCAGGCGAAACGCATTTTCTCTGTCGTCTTAATCATCGGTACTCCTGATATTTTTTTCAACGTTGTTGAGAATGTCGATTGCGTTAGTCGACGATTCATGGAAAAATTTTCCTTGTCCGGCGAGTTTATTCGCCTCTCTCGTCCGCTCGGCGAGGTCTTCGAACGTCGTCCTTTCGAGGATCCCGGCGATCGCGTCCCGGACCTCTTTCCAGAGCCCCTTCAGCCCGCATGTTCTCTCCCGGGAACAAAACTCTCGCGCGGTCACGCTGACGCAGTCGATGGGCGCCAGAGGGCCGTCCATGACCCGGATGACCTCGGCCACGGATATTCGCGTGGGAGGCTTGGCCAGAAAGTAACCCCCATGGGGGCCTTTTTTGCTCCGCAGATAGCCCGCCCTTTTAAGCAGGAGCAAGATTTGTTCGAGGAAGCGTTCGGGGATGTCCTGGGCTGATGAGATATCGCGTATATGGCGGGGTCCCTCGGCGTAGTGAAGGGCGAGTTCCAGCATGGCTCGGCTGGCATATTCGCCCTTGGTCGAGAGCCTCATGAATGCATGCCTATAATAGTCGACAATCCCAATAGACAATATGATTTATCACGCCGGCCGCGCCTTGTCAACAGTTTTTTTCTTTTTTTCTTTATAAAGGCAAAATGAAAATCTCCAACTATTTATATCTCCATTCGTTTTTTGTTGTGTCACTTCATCTTCCCCGCTATTATAGTGTCCCATGATCGAAAAGTTCGCTCGCGCGACGGCCTGTCCCATATGCGGCGGCGCGCGGCTCCGGCCTTTCAAGAAAGGAACGTTCGACTATACCCGGCTGCGCTGGGACCAAGTCAAGATCACGGACAGTGAATATGGAAAGATCTGGGACCTAAGCGAATGTGAGGATTGCGGGCACCTTTTCGCCGATCCCTCCCCCACCCCGGAATTCATTCTCTCGCTCTACGGCCAGGTCGAGGATCCGGCCTATGACGAGGAGGCGGAGGGCCGCTCCCGCAACTTCTTGGCCATCCTGAAAAACCTCGAAAAAATTTCGCCGGCCAGGGGCGCGCTGTTCGACGTCGGGGCGGCCACCGGCATTCTCCTCCACCTCGCCCGGGAGCGGGGGTGGTCCCCGGCCGGCGTCGAAGCGAGCGCGTGGGGAGTGAAACGCGCCGCCGATAAATACGGTCTTCGACTGTTCCACGGGGCTTTCGAACAAGCCCGTCTCGAGCCCGCCGCTTATCAGGCCTTGACCATGGTCGACTTCATCGAGCATACGCCGACGCCGCGGGAAGCGATCCGGAAGGCAAAAGAGATTCTGGCTCCCGGCGGGACGCTCTGCCTGGTCACTCCCGATATCCATAGTTGGGCCGCCCGAGCCGCCGGAACGCGGTGGTGGCATTTACGGCCTGGACATCTCGCTTACTTCTCGAAGAGAAGTCTGACCAGACTCCTTCAAAGCGCCGGGTTCGAAATCGTCAAGAGGAGAAGATACGCCTGGACGTTCAGCGCCCACTATCTCCTCTCGCGGAAAAAGAGCTTCGACGTCGTGACCCGGTCAAGGCGAACGGCTTCTTTTTTGAAACGAATTCCGATAAAATTGGCCCTCGGCGATTCGTTCGAGATCTACGCCAAGAAGAGCGCCTCATCATGAACGCCTACCTGAAGGCCATGCGGCTGGAGCGTTGGCCCCGGAGCCTGGCCATCTTTCTCGGCAGCGCGTCTTTTTTCTTCTTCGACCGCGACGCCCTCGGCGCCTTTTCCATCGCTTCCATCGCCTGGCGCCTGGCCGTGGCCTTTCTGTTGACGTGGGGCGTCTCGACGGCCAACTACATTCTGAACGAGATCGTCGACCTGCCCTACGACATCCACCATCCGACCAAGCGCTTGCGTCCCCTCGTTCAGGGCGAGATCCGCAGGGGCCCGTTCGCCCTCCTCGGCGTGCTGCTCATCGGGGTGAGCCTCGCCGTCTCATATGCGGTCTTCGCCGCAGAGTTTTTCTATTCGATCTCGGCCTTGTTCGCCGCCGGGATCATCTACAACGTGAGACCGATCCGGACCAAGGACATCCCTTTTCTCGACGCCATCTCGGAATCGGCCAACAATCCCATCCGCTTTCTCATCGGCTGGTACGCCTTCGCCCCCGCTCACAATTTCCCTCCCGCAAGCCTTCTCCTCAGCTGGTGGTCGTTCGGGAATTTTCTGATGGTCGCCAAGCGGCTTTCCGAATTCCGCTACCTGAAGGAGAAAGCCGGAGACTACCGCGCCTCCCATAAACGATATACCGGGAATTATCTGCTTTTCGGTCTGGCCTTCAGCGCCGTCATTTGTCTATCCGCCTTTCTTTATCTCGCCTATTCCCAGAAGCTGCAGACGTTCTATATGATCGCCCCTTTCCTTTTATTCTTCTTCCTGCTCATTCTCCGAAAAACGCTCACGGAAACCGAGGTCATGGAAGAGCCCGAGAAGATACTGGCCAGTCCCAGGTTCGCGCTCTATACCATCTTCCTCGTCCTTCTCTTTGTCCTGGCCTACTTCAAGGACACGATCGGACGATAGGGCTCCGGTGCGTTCCCCAAAGACCGTCCTCGTCTTGGCGACCATGAACCGGGGAAAGGCCCGGGAGATCCGGAAAGCCCTTATCGGCCTGCCGGTGAAGGTCATCACCCTGGCCGACGCCGGCATTCGCACTTCATACCCGGAAAAGGGCGTGTCGTTCAAAGAAAACGCCGAGGGAAAAAGCCGGTTCTACAGCGGAAAATCGAGGTATCTGACCTTAGCCGAGGACTCGGGGCTCGAGATTGAAGCCCTGGCTGGAGCGCCCGGGATTTTCTCGGCGCGATTCTCGGGACGGCGGCCGACGGACGAGAAAAACAACCAAAAGGTCCTCCGCCTGATGAAGAACACCCCCCCCGCCGAACGGCGCGCTCGTTTCGTCTGCTGCATGGTCTTGGCGATGAACGGCCGGACGATGAAGACCGTGTCCGGGCGAGTCCGGGGTGAGATCGCGTTCGATAAAAAAGGCGAACTGGGGTTCGGTTATGACCCGATCTTTTTCTACCGGCCGCTGCGAAAGACATTCGGCGAGCTCAGGCCGGCAGAAAAGAACGTTGTCAGCCACCGCGGCCGCGCCCTGAAAAAGATGAAGACGTTCTTAAGAGAGTATTTAAGACGAGCGTAATTGGGCTCTGATCATCCCGCCTTTGGATGAGATCCTTCGCTTCGCTCAGGATGACATAAAGACGGCCACCCCCCTTCTTGGGGAAGGGGGATGGCCGAGGGTGGAGGGCGCGCCCTATGAGGGCTTTTTGGGAGGCGTAGCCTAGACCTAGATGACCAGCATGTCCTTCATCCGGACGAACGTCTTTTCCCCGATGCCGCGGACCTTCATGATCTCTTCGATCTTCTTGAAGTTGCCGTTCTGCTTCCGGTAGTCGATGATCCGCTGGGCGACCTTCGGTCCGACCTGAGGCAGCTTCTGGAGCTCTTCGACCGTCGCCGTGTTGAGGTTGACCTTTTCGACGGCAGGCTTCCCGGTCTGGGCCGGCTGCGTCTGCTGAGCCTGCTGGGCGAGGACGGGTAGGATGGCCAGGCCGAGGAAGAGGCTGAGCGCCACTCCTTTCGCGATGATTTTTTTCATGATGACCTCCTTTCGC
>JAUYDS010000085.1 GCA_030691735.1 Candidatus Aminicenantota bacterium | reverse complement strand
AATCTCATCGGGAGGAAATAACGTGCGCGGCGCGCGCCGGACGCCGGCCTTGGCCTGGGTCCTCCTTGCCTGTCTCCTGGTTCCTTCGGCCTTCTCCGGGCAGCAGGAAATGCCCGACCAGAAGTATGCCCAGGCCGGTCTCTGGGTCGACGCCGGCCGCTATGCCGAAGCGCTGATCCTCTACGAGGAGTCTTTGAAGGAGGACGGCGTCTTCGATGGGAATAAAAGGTCGAGGATCTTCAACAACATGGGGTATTGTCATTACAAACTCGATGGCCTCGATGCGGCCGTCGACAATTATCGTCAGGCTCTCGAGATCGACCCGAATTACGCTTTCTGCCTCAACAATCTCGCCGTCGTCCTGATGAATCAGAAGAAATACAAGGAAGCCCTCCCGTGCCTTGAGCAGGCCAACCGCGTCGAAAAGAACATCAAGGTCGTCTTCAACCTGTTCGCGGTCCATTATTATCTGGACCAGCGGAAGGAGGCTCTGGTCTTTATCAAGGAGGCGTTCCGCCTGGACGAGGGTTATACGGAAGATCGCTTGAAGAAAAAGAACGTCAGCCGCGAGGATCTTGATCGGTTGAAAAAATATATCAGGGAATGATTTCAGGGGATTTGTTTATGAAATTCTCTCCAAACTAGCTCGGGACTGCGATCTCACCGACTCCCCATCTCGCAGAACGTCTCTACCCACTTTTTCAGGGATAAAAAAAACCGGTCCCCGCGCCCATGATGAGCGCGAGGACCGGATTCGTTTTCAGGTCAGGACGCTTATTTGACGACGAAGGTTACGCCGAGCGCGGCGCCGAAGTTCGACCAGCTTCCGATGAGGGAGTTCATGATCCGGAGGCTGACGGCCATTTTGGGCGAGAAATAATAGCGCCCGCCTATAATGATCCCCAGGTCGAGGCCCGAGCCACCGGGACTCCAATAATCCGAACTCCAACCGCTATTATAGGAGAAGGAATTGATTGCAAAACCCAGTCCGGCTCCTCCGTAGAGATCAATCTTGTCGAGCTTGAGATTCGTGAGATGGTAGAGCGCTTCCGCGGAAAGAATAATGGTCGTGTATTTTCCGTAAGGGTCGGCGTTCCAACCCCAGTACGTTACCGTTCCGCCGATGCCGATGTTCTCGGTCAGGCCGTATTCGACGCTCGCCCCAATGGGGATGCTCAAGCTGTTGAAGCCAATCTGGGGGGTAATGTAAAGCCCGCCCTTTTTGAACAGACCGGTGGTTTGAGCGAGGGAGAGCGAAGACACGAATAGCACTGCTAGCACGATCGCAGAGATTCTTTTCAAAGTCATGTGATCTTAATCCTTTCTTTTGATTTATCGGACACCCGATTATCTTCATTCTATAGATTTACTCGACAATTGTCAAGTACGGAGGCTCGCCCGGACCGAGGGGACCATCATCCGCCCGAGTCGTGCCCAAGACTTTATCCGGGGGAGCCTTGTTTTATTCAGAGAAATTTGCTATGATGATTCTCTTTGAAATGTCCTTTTTCGGACGAAAATTTTAAAGGAGAATCTATCATGAAGAAGCTTTTCACCTGCCTGGCGATGATGCTGGCCGTCACGCTGGCCCTAAGCGCGGACGTCTATGTCAAGATGAAGACGCACTCGGACGCCATGTCCATCATGGGTCAGACCACTCCGGCCCAGGACGGGACGACCGAGCAATGGATCGGCGACGACAAGTTCGCCTCCCTCGGCGGCGACAAGTCCTTCATCATCGACCTGAAGAAGAACTTGGGCTACATCATCGACGCCAAGGCCAAGACCTACGTCGAGACGCCCCTCCCCCTCGACATGTCCAAGCTCCTGCCTCCCGAGGCGGCGGCCTTCGCCGGCATGATGAAGATGAGCGCGACCGTCGCGCCGACGACCGAGACGAAGAAGATCGGCTCGTGGACCTGCACCGGCTATGACGTCAATTTGAGCATGACCATGTTCGCCATGAAGATGAAGGTTTGGGCCGCGACCGACGTGCCCTTCGACGCCAACGCCTTCAACGCCAAGATCTGGGCGAACCTGGTCAAGGGCCAGATGATGATGGACGACGCCTCGATCAAGGAAATGGCCAAGATCAAGGGCTTCCAGATCGCCACCGAAACGACCGGCGACGTCATGGGCGCCAAGATGCGTTCGACGACCGAGGTCGTGGAGATCGCCAAGAAGGACGCCCCGGTCAATGTCTACAGCGTTCCCGCCGGCTTTACCAAGACGGCGACGTTGAGCATGGACGCGATCCAGAAGAGATAAGAGCTCAGCGAGAGGTCGAAGAGACCTCAAACCTAGGGGACGCGGACCGGATTCTCTCGAATTCGGTCCGCGTCCCCATTTTTTTCTATTCGTATTCCGCCCAGTGTTTGATGGGCAGCTCCTCGACTTTTTTGAGGGCCAGCGACTGGACGAAGAGCTCCGCGACTTGGAGATTCGTCAGGAGCGGAACGGAATAGTCCACGGCCATCCGCCGCAACTCGTAACCGCTCCGGGAGGCGGCCTTGCGCTCCGGGTCGGGCGTGGAAATGACGAAATCGATCTTCCTCTCGGCGATGTGGTCCCGGATGTTCGGAGAGCGGTGTTCGTGGATTTTGTGAAGCCGCGTGTTCGGAACGCCGTTGGCTTTGAGGAAGGCGGACGTGCCGTCCGTGGCGTAAAGGGCCAGTCCCATCCCCTCGAGCGTTCGGGCGGCCGCGAGAAACCTGTGCTTTTGAATCCGGCCGCCGATGCTGAGGAGAATGGACCGGCGGGGAAGAACGTAGCCGGCCGAGAGCAGCGATTTGAGGAAAGCCTCGTGGACGTCTTCGCCGAGACAGGCGACCTCGCCCGTCGAGGCCATCTCCACGCCGAGCGTCGGGTCCGCGCCCTTCAGCCGCGAGAAAGAGAACTGGGGCGCCTTCACGCCGACGTAATTGAGGTCGAGCGTGGATTTCTTGTTTTTCACCGGCCGGCCGAGCATGGCCTCCACGGCCAGCCCGATGAAGTCGACCCGGGACACCTTGGAGACGAAGGGGAAGGACCGCGAGGCCCGCAAGTTGCACTCGATGACCTTGATCTCGTTGTCCTTGGCGATGAACTGGATGTTGAAGGGCCCGCTGATCTTCAAGGCCGCGGCGATCTTCCGGCTGGTATCCTGGATCTTGCGCATGGTCTCGATGTACGTCTTTTGCGGCGGAAGGACCATGGTTGCGTCGCCGGAATGGACGCCGGCGTTCTCGACGTGCTCGACGATGGCCGAGGCGACGATCTCGCCGCCGGCGGCGACGGCGTCCATCTCGATCTCCTTCGCGTTGAGGATGAACTTGCTGATGACGACGGGGTACTCGGGCGAGACGCGGGACGCTTTCTTCAGGACCTTGTCCAAATCCTTTCGGTCGAAGACGACGCTCATCGCCGCGCCGCTCAGAACGTAGGAGGGCCGGACGAGGACCGGATAGCCGGCGGTCCCCGCGAAGGCCTCCGCTTCCGCGACGCTCCGCAGTTCCCGCCACTCGGGCTGGTCGATGCCGAGCCGATCGAGCAATCGGGAGAATTTGTAGCGGTTCTCGGCCATGTCGATGGATTCGGGCGAGGTCCCCAGGATCCGCAGGCCTGCCTTGAAGCACTTCAGAGCGAGGTTGTTGGGGATCTGCCCCCCCATGGACAGGACGAGCCCCCGCGGATTCTCGCGCCTGTAGATATCGAGCACGCGCTCGAAGCTCAGTTCCTCGAAATAGAGCCGGTCGCAGATGTCATAGTCGGTGGACACGGTTTCCGGGTTGTAATTGACCATGATCGTCTTGTAGCCCAGCTTTTTCAGGGCGAGGACGGCCGAGACGCAGCACCAGTCGAATTCGACGGACGAGCCGATGCTGTAGGATCCCGAACCGAGGACCATGACCTTGTTCCCGCCCGGCCCGAAGCGGACGTCGTCCTCGCGGCCGTGGTAGGTGAGGTAGAGATAGTTGGTCTTGGCCGGGTATTCAGCGGCCAGCGTGTCGATCTGCTTGACCGCGGGCGTGATCCGGAGCCGGGTCCTTTTGGCCCGGACCTCGAGCTCGTCCGCTCCGCAGAAGATGGCGATCTGTTTGTCCGAAAATCCCTTCCGCTTGGCCTCGGCCAGCTGCGAGGCGGGCAGCGTCGCCAGGGTGTGCTCGCGGAGCTTCTTCTCTACCGCGACGATGTTCCGGATCTTCGACAGGAACCAGCGGTCGATCTTCGTCGCTTGATGGATCCTGTCGATGGACCAGCCCTTCTTGATCGCCTCGGCGATCCCGAAGAGACGCTCGTCGGTCGGTTGGCGGAGCTCTTTCTCCAGGTCCTTGAAGGAATAGCTCTCGTTGCCGACGACGCCGTACATGCCGATCTGAAGCATCCGCGTCGCCTTCTGGAGGGCCTCCTCGAAATTGCGGCCGATGGCCATCACCTCGCCGACCGATTTCATCTCCGAGCCGATCTTCTTCGAGACGCGGCGGAACTTCTTCAGGTCCCAGCGGGGGATCTTGACCACGAGGTAGTCGAGGGCCGGCTCGAAGCAGGCCGTCGTCTTTTTAGTGATGGAATTGAGAAGTTCGGGGAGAGGATAGCCCAGGACGAGCTTGGCCGCGATGAAGGCCAGCGGGTAGCCCGTGGCCTTGCTGGCCAGGGCTGAGCTCCGGGACAAACGGGCGTTGACCTCGATGATGCGGTAGTCGCCGTCCTTCGGATTCAAGGCGAACTGGATGTTGCATTCGCCGACGATGCCGAGGTGGCGGACGGCCTTGATCGAGATCTCGCGGAGGTGGTGGTATTCGGCGTTGGTCAGGGTCTGGGAAGGGGCGATGACGATGCTCTCGCCCGTATGGATGCCCATCGGATCGAAGTTCTCCATGTTGCAGACCGTGACGCAGTTGTCGTCCCTGTCGCGGACGACCTCGTATTCGACTTCTTTCCATCCCTCGAGGTATTCCTCGATCAGGACCTGCGGCGCGTGGGAGAAGGCCTTCCTCAGCTGCTCCCGCAGCTCGTCCTCGTTCTGGGACAGGCCGCTGCCTTTGCCGCCGAGGGCGTAGGCGACGCGGGCCATGACCGGATAGCCGATCGCCCGGGCGATGCTCAGGCCGTCCTCGATGGTCGTCGCGGCAACGCCCTTGGGCGACTTGAGCCCGGCCTCGGCCAGCCGGGCGTTGAACCGTTCCCGGTCCTCGGTGTTTTCGATGGCCTCGACCGGCGTCCCGAGTACGGCGACGCGGCGCTTCGCCAGCACCCCGGTCTTCCAGAGCTCGACGCCGCAGTTGAGCGCGGTCTGGCCGCCGAAGGAGAGGAGGATGCCGTCCGGCTTCTCCCGGGCGATCACCCGCTCGACGAAAGGAGGCGTCACCGGCAGGAAGTAGACCTTATCGGCGAGGAATTCCGACGTCTGAATCGTGGCGATGTTGGGATTGACCAGGACCACCTCGATACCGTCTTCCTTGAGGGCTTTGATGGCCTGGCTGCCCGAATAATCGAATTCCCCGGCTTCGCCGATTTTGAGAGCGCCGCTGCCCAGGATAAGGATTTTCTTGGGGATCTTCATTTCAACATTCCCAGGTTACTATTGGAGGGGTTAACGCTTCGCGATACCCCCTCCAACGGGCGCCGTCCAGTCACCGGCCGCCCTGATTCCCCTTTCTGCATGAGCTTTTCGCCTTGAATCATATCAGGGAGTCGCATATCTTTTCCTATTTGATAATCCCTATGAATTGGTCGAAGAGAAACTCCGTGTCCGTCGGGCCGGGCGCTGCTTCCGGATGGAACTGGACGCTCATAAACGGTTTTGCGGCGTGCCGGACGCCTTCGTTGGTCCTGTCGTTAGCGTTGGTGAACCAGGGCCGCCAGGATCGGGGCAGGCTCCGGACGTCCACGGCGAAGCCGTGGTTCTGGCTGGTAATGTAGCAGCGCTTTGTTCCTTCTTCCCGACAAGGTTGATTCTGGCCGCGATGGCCGAATTTGAGCTTGTACGTGTTCCCGCCGGCGGCGAGGGCCACGATCTGGTTGCCGAGACAGATGCCGAACGTGGGGACGCTCTCCCGCATGAGCCGTTTGACCGTGGCGATCGTCGCGGCGCACTGCTTGGGGTCGCCGGGCCCGTTCGAGATGACGATGCCGGCGGGGGAATAGTCCAGGATCTTGGCGAATTCGGTCTCGGCCGGGACGCGGACGACCCGGACGTTCCGCTTGAGGAGCGACCGGAGGATGTTCATCTTGACCCCGCAGTCGATGAGGGCGACGGTGGTCTTGCATTCTTTATTGTAGACCTTGATCTTTTCAGTCGTGACCTCGGCGACCAGATGGCGCTTGTTCGGGTCGGGAATGAGGCGCGCCTCACGCCGGAGCGAGGGGAGGTCAGTCTTGGCGAAATAGGTCTCCAGGATGCCCAGCATGACGCCGTGGAGGCGCAGCTTTTTAGTCAGGGCCCGCGTGTCGATGCCGGCGATGACGGGGACGCCGTTCTCCTTGAGCCACTCGTGGAGCGTCTTCTCCGAGGTCGCGTGGGAGGGAACTTCGCACAGCTCGCTGACGATGTAACCCCAGATCTTCGGCTTGTCGGACTCGAAGCTTTTGGAGCTGACGCCGTAATTGCCGATGAGGGGATAGGTCTGGCAGAGGATCTGGCCGTGATAGGAAGGATCGGTGATGGATTCGGGGTAGCCGACCATGCCCGTGTTGAAAACGACCTCTCCCGAGACCTTGGCGAAGGCGCCGAACCCTTCGCCCGGCCAGACACTTCCGTCTTCGAGGACCAGGATCGCTTTCAAGCGGAGACGAACTCCTTTCGAGTCCGCCCAATTATATATATTTGGATAGGGGGACACAATACTGTTCCCCGATTTCTTAAAAGGGAAATGGGTATTGTGTCTCCCCATTTTGGGTGCTATCATCGAACATCATGGATAAGATCGCCCCGAACAATTCGTGGAACAAAGCTCATTGGAAGGATGGCAGGGAACGAAGTGACCGTTGGAAGGAAACCCGTTCAAAGGGTTTCCTTCCAACAGTGACCAGCCGGATCAACCCCCTCCTCGAGGTCCTCCGCTCGACGCCGCGGCGTGTCAACAAGATCCTCCTTCAGAAGGAGGGGGGCCGGCGGCCGGTCGGCGAGATTGTCGCCCTGGCCAAGGCCGGCCATGTGCCCTATCTGTTCGTGCCCAAGCAAGCTTTGGATAAACTCTCGGCCTATCACCAGGGCGTCGTGGCGACGCTCGCCCCCAAGGAGTTTTCCTCGCTCGAAGCCATCATGGAAGAGGCGAAAAATCCTTTCCTCGTTCTGCTCGACGAGGTCGAAGATCCTCAAAACCTGGGCGCCATCTTGCGCAGCGCCGAGGGGGCCGGCGCGGACGGTGTCATTCTGCCCGAACGGCGGAGCGCCGGGTTGACCGAAAGCGTTTATGAGGTCTCGGCCGGCGCCCTTGAATACCTCAAGGTCGCCCGCGTCCCCAATCTCGCCCAGACTATGGACGGGCTCAAGAAGCGGGGGATCTGGCTCGTCGGCGCGGAAAGCGGCGGCGAAGGGGAATACTACGAATTCGATTACGCCCAGCCCGTGGGGCTCGTCTTCGGCTCCGAAGGCCGGGGGCTCCGACCTCTCGTCCGCAAGAAATGCGATAAAATCCTGTCCATTCCTCTGCGCGGCAAGGTCAACTCGCTCAACGTCGCCTCGGCCGCCTCGATCTTCCTCTTCGAGGTCGTGCGCCAGAGAAGCGAGACGTAAGCCGCGGTTGACAGGGGGACGCCCGAGTCTATAGAATAATCGCGAATAGAACTGTATTCGTGAAGCCCATGGACATCAACGAGAATTATTATCAATTGGAGAAGCCCATCATCCAGCTCAAGGAGCAGATCGACGCCCTCGGTCTGAGCGACGATCCCGGCAAAAAGGAGAAGATCGCCGCCCTCAGGCTCGAGATCGAGCGGGAATGGGCCAAGATCTCGCCTCACCTCAATCCGACCCATATCGTCCATCTCGCCCGGCATCCCAAGCGGCCGTACTCCCTGGACTATATCAACGCTCTTATGGAAGATTTCATGGAGATCCACGGCGACCGGCGTTTCGCCGACGATCCGGCGATCGTCACCGGCCTGGCTTTTTACAAGGGCGAGACCGTGGCCGTCCTCGGCCAGCAGAAAGGCCGGACGACGCGCGAGCGGATCGACCGCAATTTCGGTCAGATGAATCCTGAAGGCTACCGGAAGGCCCTGCGGGTGGTGAAGCTGGCCGAGAAGTTCGGGTTCCCGGTCATCTCCCTGATCGACACGCCCGGCGCGTATCCCGGGATCGGCGCGGAAGAGCGCGGCCAGGCCGAGGCCATCGCCTACAACCTGAAGGTCTTTTCGAGTCTCCGCGTCCCGATCGTCGTCGTCATCGTCGGCGAAGGCGGGAGCGGCGGTGCGCTGGGCATCGGCATCGGCGATTCGGTGACCATGCTCGAGAATTCGTTCTACTCCGTCATCAGCCCCGAGGGCTGCGCGGCGATCCTCTGGAAGGACCAGAACGCCGTGAAGCTGGCGGCGGAGGCCCTGAAGATCCGCTCCCAGGATCTCTGCGGCCTGGGCATCGTCGACAAGATCCTCCCCGAACCGTGCGGCGGGGCCCACATCGACCCCGACCAGACCTTCAAGACCGTGGACAAGCACCTCAGCCAGACCCTGAAAAAACTCCAACAGAAGTCCAAGGACGAGCTCCTTGAGGACCGCTATCAGAAATTCCGCAAAATGGGGATCTACCTCGAAAAGTGAGCGACGAAACTCCCGCCAAAAAAGAGCTCGCCGCGATCAAGGGGACGAAAGACATCCTGCCCGGCGAGGTCGAGGTCTGGCAGACGGTCGAGGCCGAGACCCGGCGCCTGGTCGAGCTCTACGGCTACCGCGAGCTGCGGGCTCCGGTCATCGAGCCGACCGAGCTGTTCGAGAAGGGGACCGGTGAGACCACCGATATCGTCACCAAGGAGATGTATACCTTCACGGACAAGGGCGGCCGGTCGATCACCCTCCGCCCGGAATACACTCCGTCCATGGCCAGGGCCATCCTCGAGCACCGGCTCGATCTCCGGCCCGAACCGATGCGCTATTACTATATGGGGCCGATGTTCCGCTACGACAAGCCGCAGAAAGGCCGCTACCGTCAGTTCCACCAGCTCGATATCGAGATCTTCAACGAGAAGGACCCGGCCATCGACGCCGAGATCATCGAAATGGCCGACGCCCTGCTCAGGACGCTGGGCGTTCAGGGGACCGAGACGCTGATGAATTCCGTCGGCTGCCGGGCCTGCCGGCCGGCCTACTTGCGGGACCTGCGGGTCCACGCGGAAAAGGTCCGGGACCGGCTCTGCCCGGACTGCCGGCGCAAGATCACGACCAACCCGCTCCGGATCTTCGACTGCAAGGTCGAGGGATGCCGCGAGCAGGCGGCGCGTTTTCCGAAGATCACGGCCACCCTCTGCCCGGAATGCCGCGAGCATTTCGAGCAGGTCTGTTCCTATCTGGACCTGTATAAAGTTGCCTACAGAATCGAGCCCAACCTGGTCCGGGGCCTCGATTATTACACAAAGACGACATTCGAGATCGTCAGCGTCGGCCTGGGCGCCCAGAACGCGCTTCTCGGAGGCGGCCGTTATGACGACATGATGAAAGATTTCGGCGGTCCGGACATCTGCGGGATCGGGTTCGCCATGGGCCTGGAGCGCCTGATCTCCATCCTGAACGTTAAGCCGGAGAAAAAGAAGGTCCTTTACATCGCCTATATGGGCGATGACGGCAAGCGAAGGGGCGTTGAGCTCGCCCGTTTCTTCCGGAGGAACGGCATCGGATGCCTCGTGGAGTTTGGGAACAAGGGATTCAAGGCCCAGTTCGGCCGGGCCAACAAGCTGGGGGCGGCTTGGGTCCTCATTATCGGCGAGGACGAGATCCGCAAAGGGCTCTATCAGCTCAAAGACATGGCGGCAGGGACCCAGACCGGGGGTACGGCCGAGGATCTGCTGAAGATCATCCGTAAGAAAGATGGGGACATGTCCTAAATTCTTTGGAATTTAGGGCGTGTCCCCGTTTTATGAATTAGGGGCAAAGCACCGAAGGAACGACCTCATGGATAACACAACTCACAAACCAACCGAAGCCTGGAAGCGGACCCATTACTGCGGCGAGCTGCGTCCGGCGCACGATGGCCAGGACGTGGTCCTTATGGGCTGGGTCCACAAGAGCCGCGACATGGGCCATCTCCTCTTCATCGACCTGCGCGACCGCGAAGGCCTGGTTCAGATCGTTATCAGATCGGAGAAGGCCGCGCTCATCGAGGAAGCGAAAAAGCTGCGGACGGAATACGTGATCGGCGTCAAGGGAACGGTCCGGCCGCGCGAAGCGAAGAACAGGGACCTGGCCACGGGCGAGATCGAGGTCGAGGCGAAAGAGATGAGATTGTTCGCCGTGTCGAAGGTCCCCCCGTTCGCCGTCGCCGACCCGGCCCAAGCGTCCGAGGAGCTCCGCTTCAAGTATCGCTATATCGACCTGCGCCGGCCGGCCATGCAGAGGAACATCCGCCTGCGGCACGAAGCCGCGCTCCGGGTCCGAAATTTCATGAGCCGCCACGGGTTCTTCGAGATCGAAACGCCCTTCCTGATCAACTCCACGCCGGAAGGCGCGCGCGATTACCTCGTCCCGAGCCGGATCTACAAAGGCCGCTTTTACGCTCTCCCCCAGTCGCCGCAGATCTTCAAGCAGACCCTGATGATCTCGGGGTTTGACCGCTATTTCCAGATCGTCCGCTGTTTCCGCGATGAGGACCTGCGGGCCGACCGCCAGCCCGAGTTTACCCAGATCGACGTCGAGATGAGCTTCATCGACCGGGAGGAGCTGTTCGAATTGATCGAAGGGCTGATGGCCGTCCTGTTCGAGCTCGTCGGCGAGAAACTGTCGCCGCCTTTCCCCCGTCTGACCTATGCCGAGGCGATGGAAAGATACGGGAGCGACAAGCCCGACCTCCGCATCCCATTGGAAATGAAGGATCTAACGGCCGTCGCCGCGGGTCTGGGATCGGATATCATCAAGACCGTTCTGGCCGCGGGCGGCGAACTGAAAGGACTTCTCGTCCCGAAGGCGGCCGGGCAATCGCGCGCCCAGCTCGACAAGCTCGGCGAAAAGGCCAAATCCCTCGGGGCGAAAGGCTTGTTTTGGATCAAGAAGCAGGATGGGTTCAAATCCACGCTGAAACTGGCTCCCGGAGAGCTCGAGGCGATCTGGAGCGCGCTCGGCGGCGGCGAAGGCGACCTGGCCTTGATGATCGCCGATAAAAAGAAGATCGCCCTCAAGGCGCTCGGCGAGATCCGTCGGACCTGGCCCCAAGAACAGAGCGGGAAGAGACTTTTCAAGTTCGCTTGGTTGACTGACTTCCCGCTGATGGAATGGAGCGGCGAGGACAATCGGCTGGTGTCTATGCACCATCCCTTCACCTCGCCCCTGGACGAGGACGTCGAATATCTCGAAAAAGAGACGGCCCGAGTCCGGGCCAAGGCCTACGACCTGATTCTCAACGGGGTCGAGGTCGGCGGCGGTTCGATCAGGATCCATGACATGGAGCTGCAGCGGAGGATCTTCAACGTCCTGGGTTTGACCCCTAAAGAAATCGAAGAAAAATTCGGGTATTTTATCGAAGCGCTCGGCTACGGCGCACCGCCGCACGGCGGGATCGCCCTGGGCTTCGACCGCCTGGTCATGCTCCTGGCCGGCGAGGAGTCCATCCGCGAGGTCATCCCCTTTCCGAAGACGACCAGCGCTCTGTGTCTGATGACGAATTCACCGTCCGTGGTCAGCGAGCGCCAGCTCGCTGAACTGGGGTTGAAGCTCAAGGCCTGACGGGGCGGATTTTTCGGGTTTCGGCGACGACGGCCCCGGCCGTGGCCAGGAGCCCGAAGAGAAGCGCGTATTGAACCGACAGCTTGACATAGGTCAGGACGGCCGTCGCGCCTTGCCCGACCTGGACGGGATCGAGGAAGGGGAAAACGCGGGGCCCCAGGATCACGATGAGACCGTAAAGCAGGCCGAAGGCTCCGCCGACGAGCGTGCTTTGAAAGATCCTTTTCCCGACGCGCATGCCGCCCGCGCATAAGGACGAGAGGGCGCCGGTCAGGAACGGGAGCCAAATCGCCAGCCACCAAACACCGCCGAATCCCGCCGTCCGTCCGAAGATCCGGAAATGGACGAAGTGCAGAAAGGCCAGCAGTCCCGCTCCGGCCAGAGCGAGGAACGGAGCCGGCCAGGATCGCGGTTTCAAATGCGCCCGGAGGTCGGCCCGTTGCTTGATCCGCCTCCGGACCGTCAGGGGATAGTTGTAGAAAGCGTCGAAGACGAAATGTTCGAGCCAAGCGCCGCGCTCGCCGAAGACGGGGACGACATGGACGGCTTCGGTCGCCCAATGGCCGGCCATGAACCGGGCCAGGTCCGGATAGCGGTAGGCCATCTGGAGGGGGAAAGCCAGGTAGCCGATCATTTTCAGGAAGCTCAGTCCGAAGGCGATGTTGTAGTCCCTGAAGTTGCGCTCCTTGATCATCAAGCCGACTACGTAGATTCCCCTCACCAGCGAGCCGGGAGAGACGGGCAGGAGATTGAGGGCCCCGACGATGACCCCGGCGTGGAGGGTGGCCTGCTGCCAGGTCAGATCGGGATGGGAGAGGACATAGACGATCGCGACCGTAACGTAGACCGTTTCCGAGACGAACAGCGTGGCCAGATGGACGGCCAGGCTTTTGAGATACTTTTGAATATACGGCTCTTTGATCTGAGCCCGGATCCGGTCGGCCTCAGCGGGCAGGAGCATGCGGTTCCGCTCGCCCTGGGCGATCATATCGAGCAGCCATTTTTCCCGCTCTTCCGCGTTGAAAAAGAGCCGCACCGGCCGGACGAACATGATCTGAAGTCGTTCTTTGAAATAAGCCTTGTCGGTTAAGAAGCGGTGGAACCCGATCGGCAGGACCGTAAAGGGCAGGTGGAAGTAATACCGCCAGGGATGGTCGGCGATCTTGAGAGCCCGGTCTTCGGAGACGCGGCCCGCCCGGTGCCAGCGGATGAGCGCTTCGGCGATGCGGGCGCGGCTCGCGCGCAGGAAATAGGCGGGACTTGCGGCCATCTTGCCGTAATGGCGGCGCAGATCCGCTCGACCCCAGAGTTTCCGGAGGAACGGCGTCAGAAGGAGCGGGGCCAGCCAGAGAGGATATTTCCACCAGACGGGGCCGGGCCAGGCAAAAATAAATAGGACCGGCGTCGCCAAGGCCAGAAAAGGCCAGAGAAGGAAGACCAGGGATAGGAGGCCGCTCTTGTCCAGGCGCGCGGCGGTTCTCTCGTCGGTCATGTTACGGACGCGCCAGCTTTCCCGGAATCCGTTCATGATCGCGTGACGGAGCTTGCGGCCGAACAAACGGACATGATGGTATGTCAGGTCGATCAGCGAATCGCGATAAGCTCGGTCCTCACGCTTGAGCTCGGCGAGGGCGGCCTCCATTCCGGCGAAGGCGTCGGGATGCTCGGCGACGAATTGATCGAGCTTTCCGAGATCGCCCTTGTCGAATTGGACGAGTCGGCCGCGCGCGAGCCCTTGGAGTACGAGCTTGATGTCGGCGGGGCATTGCGGCGTCACCGGCGTCAAGGCCATCCCGGCCCGGAAGTCGACGGCGACGAGGCCGGCCGTGGGGTCGGGGTCGCTGGCGGTCCGCTTCATGGCGTTCGGCTGACTCTTGAGCGACCACCATTCGTACTGCCGGGCGAGCTCGCCGGCGCCCATCCGGTGCATCAACTTCACCAGGCCGCTCATGAAGGCGCGCTTCGTCCGGTATTCGGGCGAGCCCAGGCCTTCATCCGGGCGGCCGGGCTTCCAGCCGCGCCGGGCGTCGAGGTCGTCGTCCACTTCGAACCGCCACATGCGGCCGTCCACCCATTCGCTGATCTCGCCGCGGCCGCCGAGGTCGCGGTCGACGAGCGTGGCAAGAATGTCGACGACGCAGTCCGGCGAACCGAATTCTATCGCCGCCGCCCGCCGGATGAACTTCTGCCAGAGCGCCTGCGAGCGCCCCGCGGCCGGCGTGACCTGGAGGGAAAAAGGCCCTTGAAAGCCCATCGCGTAAAAGAGATCGCGGATGCGCCGGCTCATACCGGAAGCCGGGATGAGGATCTTCAGGGCGTAGGATTTGCCCTTTTCCAGGCCCTGGATAGCGCCGTCCGTATTCTCGAATTCGAGGAGTCTGGTCTTATAGACCTGGCCGGCGAATCCGCCTCCGACGAACCATTCGATCTCGAGCTTGACCGGCCCCCTGCCGTCCGGAAGGACGCCGCGGATGTCGTACCCGAGAACGGTTCCGGACTCGAAGCGCTGGCGGCGGAACGGCCGGAGCACGCTCTGTTCGCGGAACTTCCGTTCCAGGGCACGGACGGTCTCGACGGAGTAGGGGACGGCCATTTATTGTTTGTTCACGTCGGCGACCACGGCGTCCAGGACGACGGGGAATCTCAATATTTCCACGGATTTACCTCCATGGGGAAACGCTCATTATATACGGGCGATCGGGGTCGCGTCTACAATCTGCCACAAAAAAGCGGCATATTGTAGACGCGACCCCATAAAACGGGGCGACGCCGGGGGCTTATCCGTAGCGCCCGGTGATGTAGTCTTCCGTGCGTTTGTCCTGCGGCCGGGTGAAGATGTCGGTCGTCCGGCCGAACTCGATCAGTTCGCCGAGAAGCATGAACCCCGTGTCGTCCGAGACGCGGGCGGCCTGCTGCATGTTGTGAGTGACGATGAGGATGGTGTAGTCGGATCTGAGATAGCGCATCAGCTCTTCGATCCGGAGCGTCGCCA
>JAUYDS010000204.1 GCA_030691735.1 Candidatus Aminicenantota bacterium | reverse complement strand
TGCGCCAACCCCTTCGTCGCCAGCACCTTCGTCAGCGCCGACGTCAACGTCGTCTTCCCGTGATCGATGTGCCCGATCGTCCCCACGTTCACATGCGGTTTCGTCCGCTCAAACTTCGCTTTGGCCATCCCTTACCTCCTTATCCTCGGTTTTATGCAGAGATGATTTCGCCCGTTCATGATATCCGCCCGCTCACGAGACCCGTCCTTCGATCCGGGCCACGATGGCCTCCATGATCTGAAGGGGCGTCGTCTCATAGGCGTGAAATTCCATCGAAAAAACGCCGCGGCCCTGGGTCAGCGTCCGCAGGATCGTGGCATAGCCGAACATCTCGGCCAGGGGAACCAGGGCTTTGATGACCCGCGAGCCACCCCGCATCTCCATGCCCTCGATCTTCCCCCGCCGGGCGTTCAGGTCGCCGGCGATATCCCCCAGATAATCGTCCGGGGAGACGACCTCAAGATTCATGATCGGTTCGAGGAGAACCGGGACCGCTTTCTGGGCGGCCTCTTTGAAGGCCATCGTGGCGGCGATCTTGAAGGCCACGTCGGTCGAATCGGTCTCGCTGTACGAACCGTCGGTCAGCGTGACCCGGATGTCGGTCATGGGAAAACCGGCCAGGATCCCGAAATCGAGCGATTCCCTCGCCCCGTCCGCGACGGCGCTCGCGAACTCGGCCGGAAGGACCCCGGCTTTGAGCTTGTTGACGAAAGCGAAACCTTCGCCCCGCGGAAGAGGCTGGACCGATAGTCGGCAGTGCCCGTATTGGCTCTTGCCGCCGAGCTGGCGGATATATTTGCTTTGGCCCTCGGCCGCCTTGAGGATGGTCTCCTTGTAGGCGACCTGGGGCCGCCCCGTATTGGCCTGGACGCCGAACTCCCGGGATATGCGATCCATCAGGATCTCGATATGCAGCTCGCCCATCCCGTAGATCAGGGTCTGGCCGGTCTGGGGATCTTGGGCGACCCTGACCGTGGGGTCCTCTTTAACGAGCTTTCCCAGCGCCGCGTGAAGTTTCGTGTGCTCCACTTTCGACCTGGGCTCGATCGTTACCGATACGACCGGTTCAGGGAATCGGATGGACTCCAGGACGATCGGCCGGTTCTTGGCGCAGAGCGTGTCGCCCGTCGACAGGTTCTTCATCGTGCCCATGGCCATGATGTCGCCGGCGAAGATCTCTTTGACTTCCTTTCGCTTGTTGGCATGCATTTCGAGGAGCCTTGAGACACGCTCCTCCTCGTCCTTGACGGAGTTATAAAAGACCGAGCCGACATGGGCCTTCCCGGAATAGACGCGGAAAAAAGCCAGATTACCCATGAACGGATCGTTCTGGACCTTGAAGACGAGCGCGGAGAAAGGCTCGTCGTCGGCCGGTCGGCGCGTTTCGCTCTGGTGCGTCCGGGGGTGGGTCCCGACGACCGGCGGAATGTCCGCGGGCGCCGGCAGAAAATCGACGATCGCGTCGAGGAGCGGATGGACGCCCTTGTTGCGGAAAGAGGCCCCGTAGAGCACCGGGACGACTTTGCCGGCGATCGTCGCTTTCCGGAGGGCCCGGGTGACGTCGGCGGGGGGGATGTCGCCTCCTTCCAGGTACCTCTCCATGATTTGCTCGTCCACATCGCTCAAATGTTCGAGCATGTCCATCCGTTTCTGGCGGACTTCGGCCTGGCGGTCGGCGGCGATCTCGCGGACGGCGAGATCGGTCCCGATCAGGTCCGTGCCCCAGTCATATTCTTTCATGTTGACCAAATCCACGACGCCTCTAAAAGTCTCCTCCCGTCCAAGAGGGATCTGTATGGCAAGGGGGTTGGCCGCGAGCCTCGACTTGATCTGCTCAAAGGCCCGCTCCGGGTCGGCCCCGATCCGGTCCATCTTGTTGATGTAACAGATCCTAGGGACCCGGTACTTATCCGCCTGCCGCCAGACAGTTTCGGATTGAGGCTCGACCCCACCGACTCCACACAGGAGCACCACCGCCCCGTCCAGGACCCGCAGCGACCGTTCAACCTCGGCCGTAAAGTCGACGTGTCCGGGCGTGTCGATGATATTGATTCGATGGTTGTTCCAGTAACAGGTGGTGGCGGCTGAGGTGATCGTTATACCACGTTCCTGCTCTTGAGCCATCCAATCCATGACGGCCGTACCCTCGTCGACCTCCCCCATCTTGTAGGTGATGCCGGTGTAGTAGAGGATACGCTCCGTCGTGGTGGTCTTCCCCGCATCGATATGGGCCATGATGCCGATGTTTCTCACTCGTTCGATCGGGTGCGTTCGCGTCAAACCATAGCTCCATGTGAACGATAAGGACCCTAGCTCCGATGCTTCGGGAGACTACCATATATAAGATTACCACCTATAATGAGCGAAAGCCCGGTTGGCCTCCGCCATTTTATGGGTATCTTCCCGTTTTTTAACCGCGCCGCCCTTGTTACCGACGGCGTCGAGGATTTCCGCGGCGAGCTTGTCGACCATACTCTTGCCGCCCCGCGCTTCGGCGTATTTGAGGATCCAGCGGATGCCGACGGAGACCGAGCGGTTGCTATCCACCTCGATGGGGACCTGATAGGTCGCCCCGCCGACGCGCCGCGACTTCGTCTCGAGCACGGGCCGGACGTTCTCGATGGCCTTCTCGAAGACCTTCAAGGGATCCTCTTTGGCCTTCTGCTTGACCGCGTCCATCGTGGCGTAAATGGCCCGCTCGGCGGTGCTCCGCTTGCCCTTCTTCATAAACGTGTTGATGAACTTCGTGATCAGGGTGCTGCCGTACTTCTGGTCGCCCTGGACTTTCTTCTTCTTGATGATCCCGCGTCTTGGCATCGCCTTCTCCCTTTATCCTTTGGACCCGACCTTCTTCTCCTTGGGCTTCTTGGTCCCGTACTTGGAGCGGCTCTGGTTCCGGTTGGCCACGCCTTCGCTGTCCAGCGTGCCGCGGATGATATGGTAGCGGACGCCCGGAAGGTCCTTGACACGGCCGCCCCGCACGAGCACGATCGAGTGCTCCTGCAGGTTATGCCCGACGCCGGGGATGTAGCCCGTGACCTCGATGTTGTTCGTCAGGCGGATTCTGGCCACTTTTCTCAAAGCGGAGTTCGGCTTCTTGGGTGTGGTCGTGAAGACCCGGATGCAGACGCCCCGTTTCTGCGGGCACTCGTCCAATGCCGGAGATTTGCTTTTATATCTCTTGAAGCTCCGGCCTTTTCGAATCAATTGGTTGACGGTTGGCAAGAAACCTACTCCTTATAAAAAAAATATATAGTTGTCCTCACTCCGAACAGACTGTTCTCTCGGAAGGATTTTCGAATCATAGCAAAATCCGCATTCCCTGTCAACAAAATTGAGCCCCGGGGGCAAAAAAATCAGCTTTGGAGGGGAGCCTCCTTGGCCCCCTTCCCCGCCTCGGCCTCTTTATCCTCCCTGAGCTCGACATCCCTGTAGAATTTGTACCCCGTCCCGGCCGGGATGAGGCGGCCCATAATGATGTTCTCCTTCAGGCTGCGCAAGTGGTCGACCTTGCCGCAGATACTGGCCTCGGTCAAGATCCGGGTCGTCTCCTGGAAGGAGGCCGCCGAAATGAAGCTGTCCGTGCTCAAGGCGCTCTTGGTGATCCCCAGCAGAAGCGGCCGGGCCTTGGCCGGTTTGCCGCCCTTCTTGATCGCCTTCAGGTTCTCCTCCTGGAAGACGAACTTGTCCACCTGCTCGTCGACGAGAAACTCGGTATCGCCCACTTCCTCGACCTTGACCCAGCGCAGCATCTGCCGGATGATCGTCTCGATGTGCTTGTCGTTGATCGAGACGCCCTGAAGGCAGTAGACCTCCTGGATCTCCCGGAGGAGGTATTCGGCCAGTTCCTTTTCGCCCAAGACCTTGAGGATGTCGTGAGGATTGACCGGGCCGTCCATGAGCGGCGTGCCGGCGCGGACGCGCTCGCCCTCGCCGACGCTGATGTGAGCGCCCTTGGGGATCAGGTATTCTTTTTCCACGCCACGGGCGCTCTTGACCGTCAGCTTCCGGTAGCCGCGCACGAGGCCGCCGAACTGGACCAAGCCGTCGATCTCCGAGATGACAGCGGGCGTCTTCGGCCGGCGGGCTTCGAAGAGCTCCTCGGCGCGCGGCAGGCCGCCCGTGATATCCTTGGTCCGGGCGAACTCTCGGGGGATCTTGGCCAGGATGTCGCCGGCATAGACCACGCCGCCGTCCTTGACCTCGATGGTGGCCCCGGAGGGCAGGAAATACTTCTTGAGGAGGACCGCTCGTCCGGCCTTGTCCTTCTCGCGCGGATCGAGGATCTCGATGCGCGGCTGCAATTTCTCGTCCTTGGGCTCGATGACGACCTGGCTGATCAGGCCGGTGAACTCGTCCTGGACCTCCTCCATGGTCACCTTGCGGACGACGTCGTGGAAATGGACCTTGCCGCTCTCCTCGGTCAGGATGAAGGTGTTGAAGGGGTCCCACTCGGCGAATTCCTGGCGGGCCTTAACCTCGTCGCCGTCCTTGATCAGGACCTTCGCCCCGTAGGGGACCTGGTAGTGCTCGACTTCGCGGCCCCGGTAATCCATGATGGCGATGTTCGCGTTGCGGTTGACGACGATCAGCGATTTATCCTTGTTGACGACGGCCTTGACGTTGTTGAACCGGATGATCCCGCCGTTCTTGGCCTCGATCTTGGACCGTTCCGCGCCGCGCATAGCGATACCGCCGATGTGGAACGTTCTCATCGTCAGCTGTGTGCCTGGCTCGCCAATGGATTGGGCTCCGACGATCCCGACGGCCTCGCCGAGCTCGACCTTGAAGCCGCTCGACAAGTTCCGCCCGTAGCAGAGCTGGCAGATACCCCGCTTCGCCTCGCAGGTCAGCACGGAGCGGATCTTGACCTTCTCGATGCCTTGGTTCTGGAGCTCCTGGGCGATGGACTCGGTGATCTCCTCGTTCATGTCGACGATCGGCTTGCCCGTGTCGGGATGGACGATCTTCTCGAGGGAGACGCGGCCGACCACGCGGTCGACGAACGGCTCGATGATCTCGCCGTTCTCGACGATGGCCGAGACGTTGACGCCCTTGAGCGTCCCACAGTCGAGCTCTTCGATGATGACCTCCTGGGCCACGTCGACGAGCTTGCGGGTGAGATAGCCGGAATTGGCCGTCTTCAAGGCCGTGTCGGCCAACCCCTTCCGGGCGCCGTGGGTCGAGATGAAGTACTGCAGCACGTTCAGCCCTTCCCGAAGGTTGGAGACGATGGGCGTTTCGAGGATCTCGCCCGAGGGCTTGGACATCAGCCCGCGCATCCCGGCCAGCTGGCGGATCTGCTGCTTGTTGCCGCGCGACCCGGAGTCGGCCATGACGAAGAGCGGATTGAGATGGGTCCCCTCGAAGCTGATCCTTTTCATTTCGTCGATCATCGCGCTCGAGACCTTGTCGGTCACGTTGCCCCAGATCTCGACGATGCGGTTGAACCGCTCGCCGGCCGAGATCGTGCCGTCGCGGTAGAGCTTCTCGATGTCCTGGACCTCTTTCTGGGCTTTGGAGACGAGACCGGCCTTCTCCTTGGGGATGACGAAATCGTCGATGCCGAGCGAGAACCCCGCTTGGGTCGCCTGGATGAATCCCAGCTCTTTCAGCTGGTCGAGCGTCTCGACGGTCGCCGGAAGGCCGGACTTGAGATAAATGTAAAAGACCAGGTTTTCCAGCCCTTTCTTTTTGAACGTCCCGTTGAGGAACGGCATCCCCTTGGGCAGGGCGTTGTTGAAGATGATCCGGCCCGGGGTCGTCTCGATCAGCTCGCGTTTGGACTCTACGACCGGGCAGCTGCGGATGGCCTGGTCGTCGTAGTACGTCGAGAGGTTCATGAACGTGCCCGTGTAGCGGAACTTGATCAGGGACTGCTGGTTGAGCTCCTTGTTCTCGAGCGCAAGAAGGACCTCGTCGGCGGAGACGAAGATGCGGCCCTCGCCCTTCAGCCCCTTCTTGGCCAGCGTGCAGTAATAACAGCCGAGGACCATGTCCTGGCTGGGAACGGTCAGCGGCCGGCCGTGGGCCGGGGAGAGGATGTTGTTGGTCGACAGCATCAAGGTCGAGGCCTCGATCTGAGCCTCGACGGAGAGGGGGATATGGACGGCCATCTGGTCCCCGTCGAAGTCGGCGTTGAAGGCGGCGCAGACCAGCGGATGGATCTGGATGGCCTTGCCCTCGATCAGGATCGGATCGAAGGCCTGGATCCCCAGCCGGTGCAGCGTGGGGGCGCGGTTGAGGAGGATGGGATGCTCGCGGACGATCTCTTCGAGATAGTCCCAGACTTCGGGACGCTCCTGTTCGTGCCATTCCCGGGCCACTTTGACGCTCGGCACCAGGCCCTCCTTTTCGAGCTTGTGGAAGATGAACGGCTTGAAGAGCTCGAGGGCCATCTTCTTGGGCAGTCCGCATTGATTGAGCTTGAGCTCGGGCCCGACCACGATGACGGATCGGCCGGAGTAATCCACGCGCTTGCCGAGGAGGTTCTGCCGGAACCGTCCCTGCTTGCCGCGGAGCGCCTCGCTCAGCGATTTGAGCGGCCGGCGGTTCGCGCCCAGATGGACCCGGCCCCGCTTCCCGTTGTCGAAGAGGGCGTCCACGGCCTCTTGGAGCATCCGCTTCTCGTTGCGGATGATGAGATCGGGAGCCCGGAGCTCGATGAGTTTTTTCAGCCGGTTGTTCCGGTTGATGACCCGGCGGTAGAGGTCGTTCAGATCGGACGTGGCGAACCGGCCGCCGTCCAGGCGGACCAAGGGCCGCAGGTCGGGCGGGATGACCGGCACGACGTCGAGGACCATCCATTCGGGGCGATTGCCCGATTTGCGGAGGGCCTTGAAGACGCGGAGCCGCTTGGCGAAGCGAAGCTTCCGCTGCTGGGAGGTTTCCTTCTTCATGGCGTTCCGCAGCCGATCGGCCTCCTTCTGGATGTTGATCTTCTCGAGAAGGACCCTGATCGCTTCCGCTCCGATCGAGGCTTCGAACTTGTCCCCGTACTTTTCGCGGGCCTCCTTGTATTCCTCCTCGTTGAAGAGCTGTTTTTCCTTGAGCGGCGTATCGCCGGCCTGGATGACGATATAGGATTCGAAATAGAGCACCTTCTCCAGATCTTTGATGGTCAGGTCGAGGACCAGCCCGATCCGGCTCGGCGGGCTCTTGAAGAACCAGATGTGAGCCACGGGCGAGGCCAGCTGGATATGGCCCATGCGCTCGCGGCGGACCTTGGACTTCGTGACCTCGACGCCGCAGCGCTCGCAGATGATGCCCCGGTACTTCATCCGTTTGTATTTGCCGCAGAGGCATTCGTAGTCGTTGATGGGCCCGAAGATCTTGGCGCAGAAGAGGCCGTCCTTCTCGGGCTTGAAGGTGCGATAGTTGATGGTTTCGGGCTTGGTCACTTCGCCCCAGGACCAGCTCTTGATTTTATCCGGAGAAGCGATGCTGATGCGGACGCGGTCGAATTCCATCTTGGGCTTGCCGCCCAGGGATTGCTTGAGTTCCATCATTGCTCTCCTTTGCGGGGTTGGGGAGGTTCGATCCCCCACGGCGGGATCTCGTCCTTCTCCGACTTCTCGAGCTCGACGTTCAGGCACAGGCTCTGCAGCTCGCGGATGAGGACGTTGACCGATTCGGGAAGCCCCGGCGTGAAATCGAGATCGCCCTTGACGATGCCCTCGTAGATCTTGGCCCGTCCCTCGACGTCGTCGGACTTGACGGTGAGGAGTTCCTGGAGAGTATAGGCCGCGCCGTAGGCTTCGAGGGCCCAGACCTCCATCTCGCCGAACCGCTGGCCGCCGAATTGGGCCTTGCCACCAAGCGGCTGCTGCGTGATCAACGAATACGGACCCGTGGACCGGGCGTGGATCTTGTCGTCGACCAAGTGATAGAGCTTCATCATGTAAATGTTGCCGACGGTCACTTCCTGGTCGAGCAGCTCGCCGGTGACGCCGTCGAACAGCGGGGTCTTTCCGCTTCGGGGAAGCGCGGCGCGATCGAGGAGTTCCTTGACTTCACGCTCCGAACAGCCGTCGAAAACCGGTGTGGAGATCCATAGACCGAGCTTGTCGGCCGCCCAGCCCGCGTGTGTTTCGAGGATCTGCCCGACGTTCATACGGGAGGGGACGCCGAGCGGATTGAGGACGATCTCGACCGGCGAGCCGTCGGGGAGGCGGGGCATGTCCTCCTCGGGGACGATCTTGGCGATGATTCCCTTGTTGCCGTGGCGGCCGGAGACCTTGTCGCCGACCGACAGCTTCCGCTTCATGGCGATGAATACTTTGATGGCTTGGATGACGCCCGGGGCGAGCTCGTCGCCTTTCTTCAGGCTGTCGACCTTGTCTTTGAAGATCGCTCGGAGCGCCTCGATCTGGCGCTTGGCCTTCTTCTCGATATCCTTGATCCTCTCGTCGCGCTCCGCGTCGGCGTCGACCTTGAGCTTCCCGGCGTCGTCCGGATCGATCTCGTTCAGGACCTGCTCCGTCAGTTTCTGGCCTTTGGTCAGGGCGGGGCCGGAGAACTTCTGGTCCTTCTCGAGCACCGCTCCTTTGAGCAGCGCTTTGATCTTCCTCCAGCGCTCGTTCTCGAGGATCGTGATCTCATCGTCCAGGTTCCGCTTCATCCGGGAGATCTCGTCTTTTTCGATGAGCTTGGCCCGGTTCCCTTTTTCCATGCCGCGGCGGGAGAAGATGCGGACATCGATGATCGTCCCCTCGACGCCCGGCGAACAGTAGAGCGAGGCGTCCTTGACGTCCAAGGCCTTCTCGCCAAAGATGGCTTTGAGGAGCTTCTCTTCGGGGGAGAGTTGGGTCTCGCCTTTGGGCGCGACCTTGCCGACCAGGATGTCGCCGGATTTGACCTGGGCCCCGATCCGGACGATGCCGTTTTCGTCCACGTTCCGGAGGACCGCTTCGGGGACATTGGGGATGTCGCGGGTGATTTCCTCCGGTCCGAGCTTCGTGTCGCGGGCCTCGATCGTCTCCTCGACGATGTGGAGAGAAGTGAAGATGTCCTGTTTGATCAGCCGCTCGCTGACGATGATCGCATCCTCGAAATTATAGCCGCGCCAGGGCATGAAGGCGCACAGGACGTTCCGGCCGAGGGCCAGCTCGCCCCTGTCCGTGCAGGAGCTGTCGGCCAGGATCTGGCCGGCCTTGATGTGGTCGCCCTTGCGGACGATCGGCCGCTGGGTCAAACAGGTGTTCTGGTTGGTCCGCAGGAACTTGGTCAGAAGATACAGGTCGGTCCCGACCTCGTAAGCCTTGGCGGTGGCCCGCTCGTCGGTCCGAATGAGGATGCGCTCGGCGTCGACGAACTCGACCGTGCCCGAGCGCTTGCAGACGATGACGTCGCCCGAGCCCTTGGCGACCAGGTGTTCGATGCCCGTCCCGATCCGCGGCGCTTCCGGCCACAGGAGCGGCACGGCCTGCCTCTGCATATTGGATCCCATCAGGGCCCGGTTGGCGTCGTCGTGTTCGAGGAACGGAATGAGCGCGGCAGACAGAGAAACGAGTTGTTTAGGCGAAACGTCGATATAATGGATTTGCTCCCTGGGCAGGAGCTTGAAGTTGCCGCGCTGACGGGCGCTGATGATATCGTCGACGAAACGGCCCTTTTCGTCCACTCTGGCGTTGGCCTGGGCGATGTTGTGTTTTTCCTCCTCCCAGGCGGTCAAGTAGTGGCAATAGGGCTCTTCAACGGGCATGTGGCGGACGGCCTTCCGCTTGAGCGAGGCGGTCTCCTTCGCAAAATCGTCCTTCTCGACGATGTCGCCGACCTTATAGTCGCTGTCTCCGGGATTGAGGATCTTGACGAAATCGATGACCCGTCCGTCCTGGACCTTGCGATACGGGGTCTCGATGAACCCGTAATTATTGACGCGCGCGTAGCAGCTCAAGGACGAGATCAACCCGATGTTCGGACCTTCCGGGGTCTCGACCGGACAGATGCGGCCGTAGTGCGAGGCCTGGATGTCGCGGACCTCGAATCCCGCCCGCTCGCGGCTCAGGCCCCCCGGGCCCAAGGCGCTCAGGCGCCGCTTGTGGGTGACCTCGGCCAGGCTGTTGATCTGGTCCATGAACTGGGATAGTTGGGAGCTCCCGAAGAACTCCTTGAGCGCGGCGATGACCGGCTTGGAATTAATCAGGTCCTGGGGCATCGCCGAGGCCAGATCGGCCGTGATCGTCATCTTCTCTTTGATCGTCCGCTCCATGCGCGTCAGCCCGATACGAAAGGCGTTCTCGACGAGTTCGCCGACCGAACGGACGCGCCGATTGCCGAGATGGTCGATGTCGTCCACGGCCCCTTCCCCCCGCCGGAGACGGAAGAGATATTTCATGACCTCGACGTAGTCCTGCGGGGCGAGGGTCTTGTCTTCGAGCGATGTGTTCAGCTCGAGCTTGATGTTCATTTTCAGGCGCCCGATGCGCGAGAAATTGTATTTCTGGGCGTTGAAGAAAAGGTTGCGGAAGAGGTTGTGGGCGCTCTCCATCGTATGCGGCTCACCCGGACGGAGTTTGCGGTAGATCTCGGCCAGAGCGGCGTTGGTGTCCTTTTTGAGGTCCTTTTTGAGCGTATTGACGATGATCATCCCCGCCTCGTCCTCGGCGGGGAAAAAGACCTCAAAGGGCTCGCCCTTGCCGATGAGAAGGTCGAGGGCGGTGTCGCCGATCTCCTCGTTACTCTTGACCTTGCCTTTGATGCCGCTCAGGGCGTAGGCGTTCTGGAGGTCCTTGCGGTCGATGGCGACGCGGGAGAGGCCGAGGTCTTTGAGCGTCTGGAAGACCTCCTCGTTGATCTTCTTCTTGGCGTGGAAGAGGACCGTCTTCCCCTTGGCGTCCTCGATATCCTCGTTGAGCGTCCGCCCGATGAGCGCCGGGGAGAAGTCCCAAAAGAGCTTGCCGTTCTCCGGCGTGACCTTGACGATCCGGTGGAAGACCCGGAGGATGTCCTCGTCCGAGCTGAAGCCGAGGGCGCGGAGGAACACCGTGGCCAGGAACTTCTTCTTCCGGTCGAGGCGAACGAAGAGACTGTTCTTCGCGTCATATTCGAACTCGACCCAGGCGCCGCGGTAGGGGATGATCTTGGCGATGAAGAAGCCTTTGACCTCGCCTTGCCGGAAGAAAACGCCGGGCGACCGCTGGAGCTGGCTGACGACGACCCGTTCGATACCGTTGAAGATGAAGGTGCCCTTCTCCGACATCAGGGGGATGTCCCCGAAATAGACCTCCTGCTCCTTGATATGCTTTAACCGCTTGGCCTTCGTGGTGGCGTCCTTCTCCCACGAAATCAAGCGGACCTTGAGGCGCAAGGGGACGGAATACGTATAGCCTTTCTGGAGGCATTCGTTGGGGGTGTATTTCATCTTCAGGCCGACCCGGTCGCCGCAGTGGTCGCACTGAGGGACCTCGATCTTCCGGGTCGCGCCGCAGTAAGGACAGACCTCCTTCTCGGTGAGCTCGACCTCGGCCGGAAGAAGCGTCCCGCAGCCGTTGCATTTCGCCCGGGAGTTCTCCACGCCCTTCAGCCGCCCGCACTTACATTCCCAATTGCCGATGGCATAGTTGATGAAATCGAGCTGCGTGGTCTCTTTGAAATCGGAGATGGGAAAGACATCCTTGAAGGCGGCCTGCAGCCCCGTGTCCTTGCGCTCCTCGGGCATGAGATCCATTTGAAGGAACTCCGCATAGGAGGCCGTCTGGATGGCCAGCAGGTCGGGCATGGGGAAGACCTGACCGATCTTCGAAAAATCGAGTCTTTCGCGGTAAAAATTTTGGGATTCTTTTGTCATGGACGCTCTCTACAAATCGAAATAGGGTACACATACCGAATCTTTAAATTCAGCATGTCCACCCGATAATACACTCAGCCTCGGGAAATTCGAACTCAAATAGGGTACACATACCGAATTTCCAAATTCAGCCTGACCATCCAATACTTCACTCGGCATCGGGGAATTCGGTATGTGTACCCGATTTATTTTTCCCGACACGCCTCTCCGACCCGAACGAGTACGTCCGGTCGGAGAACTCTGCCCATCGACGACGTTCGTCAGGGGACGTCCTTTCCGTGAAATCTTACTGCAGCTCGACCTGAGCCCCGACTTCTTCGAATTTTTTCTTGAGCGCTTCGGCGTCGGCTTTGGGCAGACCTTCCTTGACCGGTTTGGGGGCGCCATCGACCAGGTCCTTGGCTTCTTTCAGCCCGAGGTTCGTGATCTCGCGGACGATCTTGATGACGTTGATCTTCTTTTCGCCGGCGCTCTTCAGGACCAGAGTGAACTCGCTCTTGACCTCTTCGGCCTTGGCCTCGGCCTGGGGAGCGGCGGCGGCGACGCCCATGGGGACGGCGGCGGCGGCGCTGATGCCGTAGCGCGTTTCGAACTCTTTGATGTAATCCGCCAGTTCAAGGACCGTCAGCGCGTCCAGGTGACCGAAAAATTCTTCCTTCGTCAGTTTTGCCATGTGTTATATCTCCTTTTCAGTGGTAGTCAAACCGATTGCGGTTTTCTTATCTTTTAATTGACGCAACAACAGGCCGGTGTTCGCCAGCGGGGCCTGGAGAGTCCTTAAAAGCTTCGTTAAAGGATGGGCGATCAGGAAAGCGATCTTGCCCAGGAGCGCCTCGCGGGAGGCGAGCTTGGTGATCTCCTCGAACCGTGCGGCGGGAAAATACTGGCCCTGGACGACCCCGCCCTTCATCACCAGGACCTTGTTCTGGGCGGCGAAGTCCTTGAGGGCCTTGGCCAGAAGGACCGGATCGGCCGCCGTGCAGGCCATCGCCGTCGGCTTCCGGAAGGCCGCCTTGAGGTCATCGGGGAATTCCGCCTTGAGGGCCCGCAGGGCCAGGCGGTTCTTGACGACCTTGAGCGAGGAGCCCTGCTTCCGGAGGGCCTTGCGCAGGGCGACCGATTGCGCGACGGTCATCTTGTTGTAGTCGAACAGGAAGAACGTGTCGTTCGACTTCAGGAGGTCGGCGAGTTCGCCGATCCGTGCGGTTTTCTGTTCCCGTTTCATCCGTGCCTCTCCTATTTCTCCAGGATGTCTTCGGCGATCTTGAACGACGGCCCCATGGTCGAGCTCAGGGACATGTTCCGGACAAACTTGCCCTTGGCCGAGGCCGGCCGGGCGTGAAGCACGGCCGCTATAAAGGCCTTGGCGTTCTCGACGAGCTTCGTCTCGGGGAAGGAGACCTTCCCGACGGCGGAGTGGATGATGCTCGTCTTGTCGATGCGGAACTCCACTTTGCCGGCCTTGGTCTCGTCCACGGCCTTCTTGACGTCGAACGTCACCGTGCCCGACTTGGGATTGGGCATGAGACCTTTCGTGCCGAGGATGCGGCCGAGCTTGCCCACGCCGCGCATAATGTCGGGGGTGGCGATGACGATGTCGAAATCGATCCAGCCGCCGGCGATCTTCTCGATCAGCTCCTCGCCGCCGGCGTAATCCGCGCCGGCCTCTTCGGCCTCCTTCACCTTCTCGCCCGAGGCCAGGACGCAGATCTTCTTGGTCTTACCCGTGCCGTGGGGCAGGACGACCGTGCCGCGGACCATCTGGTCGGACTGTTTGGGGTTCACCCCCAGGCGCATGGCGAGGTCGACGGACTCGTCGAATTTCACGTAATGGCCCTGCTTGAGCAGTGCGACCGCTTCCTCGAGCGTATACTCGGGTTTGGTCTTCAGCTCACGCGCCTTCAGGTATTTTTTTCCTCGGTTAGCCACTGATGATCTCCAATCCCATGTTCTTGGCGGTCCCTTCGATGATCCGTTTGGCCGCCTCAAGGTCGTTGGCGTTAAGGTCCGGAAGCTTGAACTTGGCGATGTCCTCGATCTGCTTCTGGGTCACCTTACCGACCTTCTCCTTGTTCGGGGCTCCGGAGCCCTTGGCGATGCCTGCCGCTTTCTTGAGAAGGTAGGACGCCGGGGGGGTCTTGAGGACGAAATTGAACGACTTGTCCTTGAAAACCGTGATGATCACGGGGATGACCATGCCCTCTTCCATCTTGCCCGTCTTCTCGTTGAACTCGCGGACGAACTGCATGATGTTGACGCCGCGCTGTCCGAGCGCCGGGCCCACCGGAGGCGCGGGGCTCGCCTGCCCGGCCACGATCTGCAGCTTGATCCTTGCCACAACCTCTTTGGACATGAATGCCTCCTAGATTTTCTCCACCTGTAAGAATTCCAGCTCGACGGGGGTCGACCGGCCGAAGATCGTCACCAGGACCTTCAGCGTGCTCCGTTCGTGGTTGACGTCATCGACGATGCCGTTGAAATTGAAGAACGGCCCGTCGATGATGCGAACCGCCTCGCCCTTCTCGAAGGAGTGCTTGGGCTTGGGCTTCTCCGACGTGGTCTCCATGTGCTCGACGATCTGGCTGACCTCTTCCTTGCTCAGCGGCGAGGGTTTCATGCCCGATCCGACGAACCCGGTCACCTTGGGCGTCTCGCGGATGACGAGCCAGTTCTCGTCCGTCATCTCCATCTCGATCAGGATATAGCCGGGATAGGACCGCTTGGTCGAGACGACCTTCTTGCCCATCTTGATCTCGATGACGTCCTCGGTGGGGATGATGATCTGTCCGATCTGATCCTGGATGTTCAGCTCGAGAGCGCGCTGATGGATGGACTCCGTCACGAACTTCTCGAACCCCGAATACGTGTGAACGACATACCAATTTTTTGCCATGATGGTGCTTACCTGAAGAACGCTTTGATCTGCGTGATCGCCCAGCCGAAGATGACGTCCATGAAGAAGAGGAAGAACCCGAAGAAGAACACGGCGATGATGACGACGATCGTGGTGCTGGTGATCTCAGCCCGCGCCGGCCAGGTCACTTTCTTGAGCTCCGATTTCGCGTCCTTGATGAACGTCCAGAAACGCTTGTACCAGATCACTTTTCCGCTCATGGTATCCCTATCCTTCCGAGTGAATCACTCAATCTATGTTCGGGCCGATCCTTTATGGGATGATCGTTGGCAGGTGAGGCAGGACTCGAACCCGCAACCTGCGGTTTTGGAGACCGCTGCTCTAGCCAGTTGAGCTACTCACCTGTCCTGTCAGATCTTCGATCTCGTCTCCTATTTGACCTCTTTGTGTTGCGTGTGTTTCCGGCAGAACGGACAAAACTTCTTGATCTCCAGCCGCTCGGTCTGTTGCTTCTTGTTCCGGGTGTTGGAGTAGTTCCGCCTCTTGCACACCGAACAGCTCAGGGTGATGATTTCTCTCATAATTCACTCTTCAATCCGGGGATACGTACCGAATTCCAGAGAATTTCGGAACATGTCCCCATTGTTCTTACTCGATGATGTCGGTGACGGTGCCGGCGCCGACCGTCCGCCCGCCTTCCCGGATCGCGAACCGCAGCCCTTTCTCCATCGCCACGTCCGCGATCAGCGAGATCTCCAGGTTCACGTTGTCCCCAGGCATCACCATCTC
>JAUYDS010000150.1 GCA_030691735.1 Candidatus Aminicenantota bacterium | reverse complement strand
AAGAAGAACCTGATCCTCTGCGATGAATTCCTGCTCGGGAATAAATATTTGAACGATCTAAAGGATTAACCATATGGCCAAAAAGATCAACATTTACCAGGTCGCGTATAAGAACCTGCTCCGCAAGAAAACGCGGACCGCGCTGACCATCCTGGGCATCGGGCTTTCAGCCTGGGTGCTCATCAGCCTGCTGGGGTTCAACCGGGGCTACGAGTCGGCGTTGAATAAAGACATCGACAACATGGGCTTCCAGGTTCTCGTGACCGCCAAGGGTTGTCCGTACGAAGCCGCGACGCTCATGCTCAAGGGCGGGACCGGCCTGCGCTACATGAAGGAGTCCATCCTCGCCGATATCCTCAAGCATAAGGAAGTGGAGAGACTCACGCCCCAGCTGATGGCCGCCATCTTCGATCCGAACAAGGGCGAAAGCGGCAGGATCAACGCCTACCTCGGCGTCGATCCGGTCACCTTCCCGGCGATGAAGTCGTACCTGAAGTTCAAGCAAGGAGGCTGGTTCACCGATCCGACGGCCTTGGAAGCCGTCGTCGGCTACGAAGCGGCCGAGCTTGAACAGCGCGAGGTCGGTGACAAAATGCTCATCCCGGAGAAAAACATCGAATTCAAGGTCGTCGGAATCCTGGCCCGGTCCGGGACCGCGGACGACGGGACGATCTTCATGCCCCTCAAAACCGTGCAGAAGATTTTTGACAAGGAAGGCCTGATCACGGCCGCCGGTATCAAGGTGAATAAGGACGCCAACATGAACGAGCTCGAGAACAAGCTCTACGATCTGCCCGACGTCCAGGTCGTGTCCATGGCCCAGGTCAAGAACACGATCATGAGCCTGGTCTCGACGGCCAAGGTCATGGTCTTCTCGATCGCCCTGATCGCCATCCTCATCGCCATGCTGGGTGTCATCAATACGATCCTGATGTCGGTCCTGGAGCGGTACCAGGAGATCGGGATCATCAAGAGCATGGGGGCGATGCCCTGGGACGTATTCCGGATGATCTGGACCGAAACGGTCATCCTCTGTCTCCTCGGCGGCGTGATCGGCATCGGTATCGCTTTCGCCCTGTCCAAGATCACCGACATCCTGATCCGGCGCCTCCTCCCCTACGCGCCGACGGGAAGCCTGATCAGTATCGACTCGCAACTGGGTCTTATCACTCTCGGCGTCGTCCTGGGGATCGGGCTCTTGAGCGGAATTTATCCGGCCTGGCGGGCCGCCCGGGTCCGGCCTCTCGAATCCATCCGGAGCGAAGGAGACTGATATGGCTCCCGACACCAGCGCCCTCGAAGCCCTTCATCTCACCAAGATCTACAAGCGCGGCGCGGAGGAGATCCTGGCCGTCGACGACGTCTCCTTGACCGTCCGCAAAGGCGAATTCGTGTCGTTCGTCGGCCCGTCAGGGTCCGGAAAGACGACTCTGATCAATATCCTCGGCTGTCTCGATAACGCCACATCGGGAAGCCTCAAGATCGGCGGCGAAACGGTCTTTGCCGAAAACAAATATCTGTCGGAGAGCGATCTGACCAAGATCCGGCGTCAGGTCTTCGGCTACATTTTCCAGAAGTTCTATCTCGTGCCGACGCTGACCGTCTACGAAAACGTTATTCTCCCATTCGCCTTTTTCAAGAAGGCCGAAGCGAACGCGGACCCCATGGAGATCCTGAGATTCCTGGGAATCGACAAGAGGACGAGCCACCGGCCCTCCGAGCTTTCCGGGGGCGAGATGCAGCGGGTGGCCATCGCCCGGGCGCTCGTCAACAAGCCGGAGATCCTGCTGGCCGACGAGCCGACGGGGAACCTGGACACCAAGCGCTGCGAAGAGATCGGCCAGGTTTTGCGATCCTTGAATGAAAAAGAAGGGCTGACCGTCCTGCTGGTCACGCATAATCCGGCGCTGGCTAAAGTCGCCGGCCGGACGATCACACTCAGGGACGGGAAGATCGCTCAGCCTGCCTGAAACGCCGTCAGCGTCCGAAAGCGGGCCTTAAGGCCGTTTTTTCGCCAACGCGTCCTTGAAATGAAACCGAATTTTCTCATCGCGATATCCCCTTTAAGACGCCCACTTGAGATGGAGCTTTTTTTGATTCAACGCACAATCTCTCAAATAGAGATTAATCAGGTGTTGGTAAGGCATGCCTAGCTCATCGGCCATGGCCTTAAAATAGGACACTGATTCTCTGTCGAGTCTGATGGTTATAGGCTGCTTGAGCTGTTTAATATACGGATTTTTCTCGCCTTTCATCTTCGCAAAATCGTAACGTGCTCTCATGGTGTTACCTCCAGTATGCGGCGGCCTCGCTTTTTGTCGCCTTGCGGGCCAAAATGATGCGAATGATCATGTCATCCGAACGATAACAATGACAGACGATCAGCACCCTCAGCCGGATACTTAATCCAAGCATGATAAAACGATCTTCGTTCCGTGAATGATCCGGGTCATCATATCGGATGGCGTTTTCGTCTAGAAATACGGTCTGGGCTTCGTCAAACGAAATGCCATGCTTCCGCTTGTTGACGCGGCTCTTTCTCTCATCCCATTCGAATTCAATATCTGCCATATTTACAATGTACGTATATTACCATGACATGTCAACCTCAATATTTCTTGACTCTCCTCAGGCTCGTTTCTTACAATAGGGGCGCAAGGCCGCAACGGCCTCTTTATTCGGGGAATTGTACGCTCGCCGTCGGCGGAAACTTGAACGTTTTGCGCACAGGGGGTCATCTATGAGAGACATGGTCAATCTGAGGCACGACGAGGTCCCGTCCCGTTGGTACAACATCATTCCCGACCTGCCGGTGCCGCTGCCGCCGCCCCTCGATCCCGACCATGGGCCGTCGCGGATCGGAAACTTGCCCAACCTCATGATCGGGGAATGTTTGAAACAGGAGTTCTCACAGGAGAATTGGATCGATGTCCCGGGCGGGGTCATGGATCTGTTCGCCAAGGCCGGACGGCCGCGGCCGCTGTTCCGGGCCACGAATCTGGAGAAAAGACTCGAGACTCCGGCCCGGCTCTATTACAAGGGCGAATTTTACAGCCCGACAGGGAGCCATAAGGTCAACACGGCCCTGGCCCAGTGCTGGTACGCCAAGCAGCAGGGCTTTAAAAGGGTCACCACCGAAACGGGCGCCGGCCAATGGGGCACCGCCTTGGCCTATGCTGCAGCCGTGACCGGCCTCAAGTGTACGGTCTACTGGGTCCGGAGCGTCTATAACTGGAAGAAAGACCGCCTCTCGTTCATGAAACTCTTCGGGGCGGAAGTTTACGCCTCGCCCAGCCCCAGGACCGACGTGGGGAGGTCGCTCTACGACAAAAATCCCAACCACGTCGGCTCGCTGGGCATCGCCATCTCCGAGGGGCTCGAGGATTCTCAAAAGGATCCCGCGGCGACCTACAGCCTAGGCTCGGTCCTCAACCACGTCCTCATGCATCAGACCGTCATCGGTTTGGAAACTCAGAAACAGTTCGAGATCTTCGGCGACTATCCGGACGTCGTCGTCTCCTGCCTCGGCGGCGGATCCAACTTCGGCGGATTTGCCCTTCCCTTTATGGGCGACGTGCTGAAAAAGGGCAAAAAGATCAAGTTCATCGCCGCCCAGAGCCAGGTGGCCCCGAATCTCCAGGGCACGTATCAATACGATTTCGCCGACTACGCCGAAATGACGCCCCTTCTGAAAATGTACACCCTGGGCCACAAGTCCGACATGGAACCGATCAAGGGCGACGGACTTCGCTACCACGGCTGTTCGCCCATCATCAGCCTGCTCCGCAACGAAGGCTATATCGACACGGTCGCCTATCCGAAGGACGAAAAGCACGTCTTCGAGAACGCCCGCCTGTTCATGGAGACCGAGGGCTGGCTGCCGGCGCCGGAATCGGCCTATTCGATCTGCGCCGCCATCGACGAGGCGCTCAAATGCCGGGAATCGGGCGAAAAAAAGACCATCGCCTTCAACATCAGCGGCCACGGTTTCCTGGATATTCCCGGCTACCGGGCCGTCCTGGGCGTGGAATAATCGATCGCGATGACGTAAGAGCGGGCCGAATCCGTCGTCTCGTCAGGTTGTTTCCCGGATCTTCTCGATCTCCCGTATTTTATCCGAAAGGCGCTTGGCGCTGACGGGAAAGGCCGTCTTCAATTCAGGCGCGAACAGGGACACTTTGAACTCATCGACCATCCAGCGGAATTCCCCGACCGCGTCCTCGATCTCGATCGGCGTCTGAGCTTTGACCTCTGCGCGCATAAACTCCAGGGCCCGGACGAAAGGCTCGGCTTGGGCGGCCTTCCGGAGGTCCTTTTCCGGATCGTTCTTGGCCCGCTCCAATCTAAGCCGGAGTGCGCTCAAATAGCGGGTGATCTGGGTCAGCCGGTCGATCGCATAGATTTCCAGAAAATTCTTCGGCACCAACCGGTCGATCTCCTGGCGGACCTGCCTGCAAATTCCGGCCACAGCCTTGTTCGAAGCATGCGTCTTTTCGATCGTATATAGCCCGGCGTGGATCTCCTGATACGCGGCGAGGACGGGACGGGCCGCCTCCCACAAGGCGTGGGCCTTTTCGAAAAGCGCCCGAACGACCGTGTCCGCGTAAGCTTTGAACTCTTCCGCGGAACGGATGTCCTTTTGGAAGACGGCGGTCTTGAGATTCTCGACGAGCATCCTCTCGACGGCTTCCTTCCCCCCGAAATAGAGGGCCGCTTTCTGATATTCGATGGGAAGGACGAGACGGCGCTCCATGAATTTCAGGTCCTTGGCGAATCTGCATAATAAGAGCGCTTGAACGCCGTTTTTATGCGAGGCGAGGGCCTCCTCATATGTTTTAAAAAGCCTCAGGTTCACGCCGTTAGGCGCGGACTCAAGCCCCGGATAAGCGACGGCGCCGGGACCGATCGAGAGGAGCTCGGGAAGATCGCCGAAATCCCAGGCCGTGATCCCGGTCCGCTCCCATTCTTGGCGGCCGTGGGCCCAAACCCGCGGGTCCTGGGCCGCGGCCCGGGCCGCTTCCTTCCGGGCTTTCCGCACGGTCTCCAGGTCCCGGCTGGCCACGACTTCCTGGCCCTGCGGATCGAGGACGGCGACGCGTAATCTCAAATGCTTCGGCAGTTCGACCTGAGCCCATTCGGCCGCGGGGATGTCGGCGCGGAATCGCTGTTTGGCGAGGCGGGAGAGCGTCTCGAAGAGCGACCCCTCGGACGTCTTGATCTCATGGAGGATAAGATTCACCGCGTCGGAGACGGGCACAAGGAGTTTCCGGTATCTCTTCGGCAGTCCTTTGATGAGCTCCATGATCTTGTCCCGGAGATGCCCGGGCACTCCCCACTCCAAGGGCTCGGCCGGGATCCGCGCGACGAACTCCGCCGGGATCCCGATCGTGATGCCGTCGTCCTCGTCGCCCGGGGCGAACTTATAGGATAGTTTGAACCTGCGGCCGCCAATGGACAGCTCATCGGGAAACAGGGCTAATTCCCGGGGATCGGGGAACGTCCGGAGCAGGTCCGTGTCCTTCATGATCAGGAACGCGTCGCCGCCCCGGCGCCTGATCCGCTCCTTCAATCCGCGGAGATCATAGACCCCGGCCAGGCGCTTCGCATAAAACTCGATCCGCACCTTCTCATCGACTAGGATGTCGTGCCGCCTCAGCTTTTCTTCGATCACTGATAAGCGGGCCGTGAGGTCGAGATTGTGACGGAGGAACTCGAGATGCTCCTTGACCTGCCCTTCGACGAGAGCGGAGCGGACAAAAATAGCGTGCGCTTCACCGGGCGCGACGGGTCCGTAGGGAACGATCCGGCCGGTGACGATTTCCAGGCTGAACAGGGACACGCGCTCCTCGGCCACGACCTGCCCGCGGCCCTTATCCCAATGCGGGCCGATATAAGAATAGCGGCACAAAGGACCGCCCAGCGCCTCCAGCCACCCGGCCTCGATCCGGGCCGCGGTCCGGGCGAATAGCCGGCTCGTCCGGACCATCTCCGCGGCGACGATCCAGGAGGCGTTCTTGTTGAACAGCGTCGATCCGGGAAAGGCCATGACCTCGCGGCCCTTGGCGGCCGTGTACATGTTCCGGTCTTTATGGGTCGCGATATTCGACAGGTATCCGCTCAGGACGGACTTGTGGACGGCGGCATAGAGCGGCCTGGACATTTCGACGCGCTGTGTCCTTCCCGGAGGGATGCGCAGCTCCCTCAGAATGTCCAGGATCTCGTTGTGGATGAAGGTCCATTCGCGCATCCGGGCAAACGAAAGAAAATGGTCGCGGCAGAACGTCCGCTTCTGGGCGTGGCTCGTCTGGCGCTCCAGATCGCCGTGATAGCGGTTCCAGATGTTGAGAAGGGTCAGGAAATCGGAGTCGGGATCGCGGAAAGGCGCGTGCATGGCATCGGCCTGGGCCGCTTTCTCGGGCGGGCGTTCGCGCGGGTCGCGGATGCTCAGGGCCGAGGCGATGACCGCCGTTTCGCGGAGACACCCTTCCTTGCGGGCTTCGAGCAGCATGCGGGAGATCCTCGGGTCGAGCGGCATGCGGGCCATCAGACGGCCTTTCTCCGTCAGGACCGCTTCCCCCCCCCGGCGTTCGATCGCGCCCAGTTCGACGAGCGTCTCGTAGCCGTCCTCGACGTTCCTCGGGTGAGGCCGATCGACGAAGGGGAACGTCAAGGGGTGGCCGAGATTGAGATCGATCATGCGCAGGATGACCTCGGCCAGGTTCGAGCGGAGGATCTCGGGCGGCGTGAATGGAGGCCGTGCCGCGTAATCGTCCTCGGCGTAGAGCCGGACGCAGAGCCCGCGGTCGACGCGGCCGCAGCGGCCTTTGCGCTGGTCGGCGCTGCTCTTGGAGATGGGCTGGATGGGCAGGCTGTTGATGCGGGCGCCGGGGAGATATTGAGAGATCCGGGCGAGGCCCGTGTCGACGACGTACTTGATCCCGGGGATCGTCAGGGAGGTCTCGGCGACGTTCGTGGCGACCACGATCTTGGGGCCCGTGACCGAATAGACGCGGCCCTGCTGGGCGCCGGGAAGCCGCGCGTAGAGGGGCAGGACGGTGACCCCGGCATAGCGCCGGCCTTCGAGTATTTCGCAAGTCTCTAAAATGTCCTGTTCGGTCGGCATGAAGACAAGAACATCCCCGGCCGGCTTCTCCTTTTTCAGATCGTCCACGGCATCGGCCGCCATCTGGACATAATCGGCCTCGCCGCCGTCCCCGTCCTCCGGACGCGGCGGCCGGTAATCGACATCGACCGGATAGAGCCGCCCGCTGACTTCGAGGACGGGCGCGCCCTCGAAGGCCCGGGAGAATTTCTCGATATCGAGCGTCGCCGAAGTGATGATCAGCCGCAGGTCCGGCCGGACGGGCAGGAGCGTCTTGGCGATGCCCAACAAGAAATCGATGTTCAGGCTGCGTTCGTGGGCCTCATCGATGATGAGCGTGTCGTATTCCCGGAGCCGGGGATCGGACTGGGTCTCGGCCAGGAGCATGCCGTCGGTCAGGACCTTGACCAGGGTGTCCCGCGAGGTCCGCTCATCGAAGCGGATCTTGTATCCCACGGTCCGGCCGACCGGCTCACCGAGCTCCTCGGCGATGCGCTGGGCGATGGTGATCGCGGCGATGCGGCGCGGCTGGGTGCAGGCGATCCGGCCGCGCCTGCCCCGGTCCGCCTCGAGGCACATCTTCGGGATCTGGGTGCTCTTGCCGCAGCCCGTCTCGCCCGAAACGATCACGACCGGATGTCTCCGGACGGCCCCGACGATCTCGGCGCGCTTGCGGGTGATGGGGAGTTCGGGGGGATAAAGGATCACGAGCTCACTAATACCATAGGCTCCGGATAAGGGTCAATCACCTTCACCGGATGAGCGCGGAGATCCGCTATTCCCGAGGGTTGTCCACCCTATCCAAGGATGCCGAGGAAAAGGGCTATAACGCGGTTTTCGCCGTCCTGGTCGGTATCGCTTTCGGAAAAAAGGGTTGACGTCCGCCGAGAAAATCCGCTCCTTCCGGCTTTCAAGACGGAGAGAGCGGGGAGAGCTAAAGGACGAGAGACCGGCCGGTGGGCAGCGGGATGAAATCGAATCCAGCCAATGGTTCGGAACAGACAAGCTTCAATGACGGTGCAGAGTATGACCAGAGCCGATAATAATCGATCGGGTCGTCGTACCGGCAGAACACATAGAAGCTGTTTTGATCGCAGAGACCGATGTTGAGGGCCTGGACGCGCCTGGAATTTTGAACTAGAAAACGCACCGTTTCCTCTAGGCTCGGGACGGGAGGCAGGCTCAGGAGCTTCTGCGTCAAGAGCGTCCATATCTTCTGCGATCCGATCTCGCCGGGGACGGGAACGGGTAAAGAAACGCCTTGGAGAAGTCCGTTAAAGACGAATCCGTACGCGCCCGCGACGAAGGGTTGATTGTAGGCCAGGTTGTCCTGCTGGCCCGGGAACGAAGCGCTTCTGACGTGGACGAGGAACGTCCGGCTCGGCGGGATGCAGGAAAAAGCCTCGCCGTCCTCCCAGACCGGACGGACGGACTTATGGACTTGCCAGCGACCGCCCGGATCGAGCCAACCGATCCCCCAGCCGTCCTTCTGCCGGTCGCCGTCGGGGGCCCGGCTCGCCTCGGCCATGCCGGCGAAGGTTGACAGAAGCTCGGCTGGTTGGAACGGCGTCGAGCTCCTGGCCATTAAGTAGCGGCACATTCCCGGTTCTCAATTCCGCGGCAGAGATGACAGGACCTTTTCGATCTTATCCGCCGCTTCGTCCAGGTGAGGCTTCTCAATGACAAACGGCGGAAGGAAGCGGACCACGTTGTCGGAGGCCGGAATGGCCAGGACCCGTTCTTTCTGAAGTCCTTTGAGAATCTCGTCCCTCATGGCCGCGACCTCAAGGCCGATCATCAGCCCCTGGCCCCGGACGCAAACGAGGAGCTCGGACCGGATCGAGCGGAGCCTCTCAAGGAAATAAGCGCCCATCTCCCGGACGTGGCTGAGCAGGGATTCGTTGAGGAGATCCAAGGTCGCCAGAATTCCGGCCGCGGCCAGGGGATTGCCGCCGAATGTGGAGGTATGCGAAGAGCGGGGGATCCTATCGGCGATCGCGGGCGTAACGAGAGTCGCGGCCGCCGGTATTCCTCCTCCCAGGCCTTTGCCGAGGGTGGCTAGGTCATAAATGAGGTTCTCGGACTGAGAGGCGAGGAAACGCCCGGTCCGGCCCAGCCCGGTCTGGACCTCATCCAGGATGAGCAGCGCACCCCGGGATCGGCAAAGCTCGGCAGCTTTGGCCAAATAGCCCGGATCGGGCAGGATGATCCCTCCCTCTCCTTGAATGGGCTCGACAAGGAAGGCGGCGGTTTCGGCCTGGAGGGCTGCCTCGAGGGCTTCAAGATCGTTGAAAGGAATAAAGGCAAAATCCCACAACAGGGGTTCGAAGGCCGAACGGAATTTCGGGCCGTCCGTGGCTGACAGCGCACCCAGTGTCTTTCCGTGATAACCGTTCCGGCAGGCGATGAACCTCTTTCGGCCCGTGGCCAGCACGGCGAATTTCAAGGCGGCCTCGTTCGCTTCCGTTCCCGAGTTCGAAAAGAAAGCCTGGGCCAAGCCGCCGCCGCAGCGGCCGACAAGCCTCTGAGCGGCCTCCGCTCTCTGATCGTTGGCAAAACTGCCGTGCAGCGTCGTCAGGGTTCGGATCTGGCTCTCCAGGCGGGACGTGAGAGTGGGATGGCCATAGCCGAAGATGTTCGCCCCGTAGTTCGACATGAGGTCGAGATAGGCAATGCCGGCGGGGTCGCGAAGATGAACTCCGTCCCCGGCGACCAGGGTCAGGCCGCGGTTGACATATGAATTGACGACATACTTGCGTTGGAGAAAAGCATAATCCTTCATGATCGTCCGCTCAGGCGATGACGGTCCCTTTCCCGGCCAGGGCGTCCTTGACCGGATTCGGCGTCCGGCCGTCGCCGAAATAGACGGTCTTCACGCCGGCATCGACCGCCCGCTTTACACCGAGGAGCTTCTTTTTCATCCGTTCCCGGGCGAACGGCAGGAACTCTTCGATCTTGAACCTGTCGATGCGGGAGATCAGGCTGGTCTCGTCGTTTGGATCGCGAAGAAGGCCGGGCGCTTCGAATAAGTAGACCATGCGCTCGAGGCCCAGCTCGCCGGCCATGACCGCCGCGGCCGTATCATTGTCCGTGTTGACGATCTCGTTCTCGAAGCTCAGGGCGGGCGGGCAGACGACGGGGAGATAGCCGTGGTCGAGGAGAATCCGGAGAAGCCCGACGTTGGTCGTCTCCACGCGTCCCGAGAGATTGTCCTTGAGGAGCTTTGTCTTCCCGTTCTCTACGATCAGGATTTCTTTTTTGGCTTTTGCCTGCCACAGCCGGCCGTCGACGCCGCTCAGACCCACGGCGTTAACGCCATGATTCTGAAAACGGGCCACGATCTGCTTGTTGGCCAGCCCGGCGTAGGCCATCAAAAAGACCTCCATGGCTTCAGCGTTCGTATAGACACTTGACACACCCGAGGGAGAAACGACCTTCCGGACCGGGACGGATAGGCGCGCCGCCAGCTCGTCCCGCCGGACGCTGGCGCCATGGACGAGGATGACGGGCTCGGTGGCGCGGATCTCAGCGACGTCCCGGCACACGCCGTCCCAGTTGATGTCTTTTCCCCCGCCGGTCTTGATCAAAAGCATGGATCAACCGTATTTTTCCTGGAAATTCGCCACATCGAGCGCGCCGGTTTTGCCCGAAAGGACGGTGTTGATGACGAGGCGCCGCCGGTTGCCGATGAGAGCGGGCGGGAGCGGCTCATATTTCTGCGGCCCGAACTTCATCAGGGCGTCAAGATGGATACCCGCCTTGTGGGCAAAGCCGTTCAGAGGATTGGTCATCAGGTGGAGCGGCATCTCGATCCCGCAGATGCGCGAAACATAATTCTCCGCCTCGGTCAGCCGGCTGAGATCATAGGCCCGCGCCAACCGCGGATCGAGGACATGAAGGTTGACCAGGAGCGAGCTGAGCGGGGTGATGCCCGTCCTCTCGCCGATCCCGAGCAGCGTGGCGCTGACGTAGTTCGCCCCGGCCTGGAGGGCGGCCAGGGCGTTGCCCACGGCGTGACCCAGGTCGTTGTGAAAATGGACCTCGAGAGGCAGGTGGACCTGCCGGCGGAGAGCGCGGACTCGGTGGGCGACATCCCAAGGCATGGCCTTGCCCAGGGTGTCCGCGAGGGCCAGCCGGTCCACGCCGTGCGATTCGGCCAGGCGATAAATGGCCAGGCTCTGGGCGGCCGGCTGGCCGAAAAAATCCTCGACGCCGACGCGGATCTCGAGGCCGTGGTGGCGGGCCGTCCGGACGTTGGCGGCCAAGGTCTCCCGATAGGACTCCGGCGCTTTGCCCATGGCCGCCAGACGCTCCGCGTCGACCGTGCACAGGATGTTGACGCCGTCCACGCCGGCCTCGATGGACATCCGGACATCGTTCTCGTGATTGCGGATGTGCGATAAGACTTTCACCGCGCTCTTCCCGCGGAGCTTGGCGAGCTCCACGATCGTCCGGCGGATCTCCTCTTTCGCCGGATTGGCGACCTCGATATAGTCGACGCCGATCTCGACGAGGTAGGAGAAGATCTGTTTCTGTTCGTCGAGCGAGAAATTCGCCTTGGAGAATTGAAAGCCCTCGCGGAGCGTCGAATCAATGACGCCCAAGAAAGAATGGAGGATATGACGTTGTTCGTTCATGTTTACACCGGATGCAGGCCTGGAAAATCCAGCCCCTCAGTCTCGGGAAATCCGGACATCAGGTTCAGGCATTGAACGGCGTTGCCCGCCGTGCCCTTGACCAGATTGTCGATCGCGCCCAGGACCACGAGCCGGCCGCCCGCGCTTTCCTTTTCGAAACCGATCTCGCAATGATTCGTTCCCTGAAGGATTTTGGGCTCCGGAAAACGGTAGAGCCCCTGGTTCTGCTTGACGATCCGGACGAACGGCTTGCCGCCGTATTCCCGGCGATAAGCTTTCCAGATGTCCTTTTCGTCGGTTTCCGGATCGTCGAGAAAGGCGTGAATGGTGACGAGGAGGCCGCGGACCATTTCGATGGCCGTCGCCGAAATATGGAGGGAGAGGTTCGGACACAGGCCGCCGAGCTCCTGGCCGATCTCCGCGGCGTGGCGATGCCCCGTGGGCTTGTAGGACCGCACGGCCCCCGCCCTCTCGGGATGATGGGAGGACTCGGACGGCGTGCGACCGGCCTGCGAACTCCCCATCTTCGCGTCGATGATGATAGGCGAGGGCTTGAGGAGGCGATGCTTGACGAGCGGGAAAAGGGAGAGGATGGAGACGATGGCCTCGCAACCGGGCCCGGCCACGTAATTCGCCTGCCGGATCTCGTCTTCATGGATCTCCGGGACTCCATAGACAAACCGGGAGAGCAGGTCCGGCCGGGCGTGTTCTGAACCGTACCAGCGCTTCCAATGGTCCTTGTCCCTGAGCCTGAAGTCGGCGCCGAGATCGATGATCTTGGGGGCCTTGGCCATCCAGCCGTCCATGTCGTGCATGGACGCGCCGTTGGGGAGGGCCAGGAAGAGCAGGTCGCAGGGCTCGAGGTCATCGACGCGGACGAAGGACAGGGGCTTCAGCCCCCGCAGGTTCGGATGGAGGACAGCGACGGGTTGTCCGGCGCAACGATTGCTCGTCACCTGTTTGACCCGAACTCGCGGGTGCCGAAGAAGGATCCGCAGGAGCTCGCCGCCGGCGTATCCCGAGCCGCCGACGATGGAGACATCCAAAGGGTCCGGCCCCATCAGGCCGTTCCTTTCGCTTTCGCCAGGCAATAATCCACGATCGCGCCCGAAATGCTGACGCCCGTCGGCTCTTCGGAGTTGCGGAATTCCATCGTGTGGTTGATCTCGTTCACCGAAAGCCCATCCGGCGTCTCGAACACGTCGATGGCCAGCAGTCCCCCGCCAACGGCGGCGGCCGCCCGGCCGCACAGCGAGCGGAGATCGTCCGACACCGGGCAGACGCGAGCGCGCCCGCCACGGGCCGTGTTCGTAATCCAATGTTCGGACTCGCGATAGATGGCACAAAGGACCTCGGTGCCGACGACGAAGGCCCGAATGTCCCGCCCCGGCTTGCGAACGTATTCCTGAAGATAGAAGGCTTTCTGCGGCGGCGTCCCCAGGATGTCCTTATGTTCCAGAAGGGCGTCCAGAGCGTCGAAGTCGTTAACTTTAGCCAGCAGCCGGCCCCACGATCCGAGCGGCGGTTTCAGGACGACGGGAAAACCGCCGAGCTCTTCGACCGCCCGCGACGCCTGCTCGGCCGAAAAGACGAGAGCGAACCCCGGGGTTCGGACGCCGGCCTTAGCGAGAGCGAGCGATGTGGCGAACTTGTCCTCGCAAACCCGGGCCACGGCGGATGGATTGACGCAGAGGACGCCGAACGATTCAAGAAAGGCGACCGCATAATCGCCTTTGACCGTGGACACCGAACGTTCCAGGGCGATATCGAAATCGACGGCGAAGGACCGGGGGGAAAAAACCTCCGACCGGACATCCACGAGCTTGATCTCGACAGACCTCGACCGGGCCGCCTCCAGGATCAGCTTTTCCTCGAGGCGGACGGTGGAATGCAGGACGGCAAGAATGGTCACGGCAAGGGGATGGTACGGCGGTCCGACGGAGGCTACTCTCCCCAGTCTTCTTCGATGCGGGGGGCCTCGGCCAATCTCAACCGATTGCCCTCGATGCCGTCCACGACCAGCATGGACCGGCATTCAGGGCACGACAAAATCTCGGTTTCTTCGATCCCCGATATTGGGATGATCAGGGCGGCGCAGATCGGGCACTCTCCGCGTTTCGTCGTTTCGATCGTTCCGATTCGTTCAAGCGACATCAAGCTCTCCTTCCATAGTCAAGGGACGAGCCTTCGGCTCGCCACTCGCCCGTGGCTTGTATGCACGGGCGAGTACGGCGGAAGTGGATCCCCGGGCAATGCCCGGGGCCCCGGCCGCCGTCGCGTCACGCGATCGTGACTTGGGCCGATTATATAAGGTTCTCTGCGGACGTCAATTTTTTACAGATAATTTACATTTTTCAATTTTTTTGTATAATTCTTAACATGATCACGATCCCCGAGGTCGTCGAAAAGATCGTCCGGCGGTCCCCCTACTTGGAAGAGGCTCTGGCCTTGGGGATCGCCAACCTCTCGGCCCTGGCCCGCTTCATCAAGCCGGACGTGGAGCGCGAGACGATGAAAGAGGTCAAGGACGGCGCAGTCATCATCGCTCTGAACCGGCTCTCCCGGACGACCTCGCGGCGGATCCGCCGGATGAAGAGTATGTTCCGGAACGCGCCCGACCTGACCGTCCGCTCCAACCTCATGGAATTGACCTTCGCCAACGCGGAGCACCTGATCCTCCGTCAGAAGAAACTTCTCGACCTCGTCGGCGGCAAGCCGGGGCTTTTCCTGACCGTCACCCGAGGAATCAACGAGACGACGCTCATCGCCAGCAGGGAACTCAAGGACCGCATTTTGGCCGTGTTCAAAGGAGCCCGGATGATCGACCGGATCGAGAACCTCTCCTCGATCACCGTCCTCCTGCCGCAGGGCACGGCTCACGTCCCGGGCGTTTTCCATTACATCCTCAAATCCCTGGCCTGGGAGGGTCTCAACGTCGTCGAGGTCGTCTCCACCCTGAACGAGTTCACGATCATCCTGGAGGATAAGACCGTCGACCAGGCCTTTTCCCTCATCAAGAAGCTGTTTTAATCGGCCGCTCCCCATGACTGAGCGACCATATTTATCGCGTCTACGTTAGAGCCGACAAGGAGGACCGATGAAGATCCCCATGTATCAGGTAGACGCCTTCACCGACAAAATCTTCGGAGGCAATCCGGCCGCGGTCTGTCCGCTGGAGTCATGGCTTCCGGCCGCGACCATGCAGGCCATCGCCGCCGAGAACAATTTGGCCGAGACGGCCTTTTTTATCCGGGACAAGGACCGTTTCGAGATCCGCTGGTTCACCCCGGCGATCGAGATCGACCTGTGCGGACACGCCACGCTGGCGTCCGCTCACGTGATCTTCCATCACCAGGGATATGACGGAGCACAAATACGGTTCATGTCCAAAAGCGGAGAGCTTAAAGCGTCAAGGGACGAGCCTTCGGCTCGCCACTCGCCCGTGGCTTGTATCCACGGGCGAGTACGGCGGAAGTGGACCCCCGGGCAAAGCCCGGGGCCCCGGCCGCCGTTGATTAAGGACGGCCTGATCCATCTCGATTTCCCGGCCTATGTCCCGGTCCCATCCGGCACTCCGGACGCCATGGTCAAAGGCCTCGGAAAAAAGCCGCTGGAAGTTTTCAAAGGCCGCGACTATCTTGCCGTCTTCGATCGTGAGGCCGACGTTGTCTCGATCGAACCGGACTTCACCGAGCTCGCCAAGCTCGACTGTCTGGGAATCATCGCCACGGCCAAGGGTGAGACATGCGATTTCGTGTCGCGCTTCTTTGCCCCGCGCGCCGGTGTTCCGGAGGATCCCGTCACCGGTTCGGCCCACACGCTTCTTATCCCCTTCTGGGCCAAGCGGTTGGGCAAAACCGTCCTGCGCGCCGTCCAAGTCTCGAAACGCCGGGGGGAGCTGTTCTGCGAAGATCTCGGCGGGCGCGTCCTGATCGGCGGCCGGGCCGTGACGTTCTTCCAGGGGATGATCGAAATTTAGAAACTTAGATCGGAGCGAAAGACAGCTCAGGGCGCCGTCAAGCGAAGACGATGTTCTCGATCTCTTCGGGTGAATCGACAAGATAGGTCGGGTTCTTTTTCCTCAAAACCTCCCGGCGATGGAACCCCCAACTGACCGCGATGACCGCGATGTCCGCTTTCTGGCAGGCCTCGATGTCGCGGGCCTCGTCGCCGACATAGACGACCTCGTCCCTCTTGAGGTCCTGCTCCTTCAGCAGATGGACAAGGGCCCGGTTCTTGCCGAAATAATTGGATTCGGTGTGGATAAAGTCGAACAGGTCCAGATTCCGGGCCTGGAGGAACTTCTGGACGTTCTCCTGCGAGTTCGAGGTGAGGATCCCCAAACGGAGCCCGAAGCGCTTCAGGCCCAGGATGAGGTCGCGTATCCCGGGAAAAAGAAGCACCTGATCGATCTTTTGGTAAAGCTCTTTCTGCGAGCGCAGGACCAGATGCGGCACCTTGACGAGAGGAATCCGGAATTTCCTGAGGATGTCCAGGTTGGACATGCCGCGCAGCTCTTCGACGTCCTCGTCGGACAGAGGCCGGATCCGCAACTCGTCGGCGTGATCGTTGACCATGCGGATGATCGCCGCGAGCGTGTCGGCGATCGTCCCGTCGAAGTCGAAGATCAGGGTGAGATAATTGGGCGTCTTCGGCGCGGCGGGGCGCATTTTGGCCCGTTTCTTTTCCGTTGTCATCGTAACCTGTTTGAGCCGACCATGTTACCGACTATCTTCTTTAAAGTCAATCAAAAACGGCGATAGCGGGGCGACCGGAATTTAAGGCTCGCCCCGAGCCTTCGAAGGGGAAAATTTCCGGAAACCTTTTTTAGCGATTTTCGTTTAATATATTGAGGATGTTTTTTATCGATAGGTATGGAGGATTGAAATGACTGGGTCCACCGGAAAAATCGTCGGTATCGTTCTCTTGGCCTTTATCGTCCTGATCATTGCCTGGCCGCTGAAGCTGTTGCTGTTCGCGCCCTCGGCCGCATTCTCCGGCCTTTTTCATAACTGGCCCTTCCATTTCGATCATCTCCGGATGGGACACTGGCATTTCCTCGGCATCGCCGGTCTCTCGCTCGGCGCCCTGGCCATCTTCGCCCTTCTGATCGCCATCCTGGTCTGGGTCTATCGCGACGCGGAAAGGCGGGGCATGAACGGCGTGCTGTGGGCCTTGGTCGTTTTCGTCGGCCATCTCGTCGGCCTGGTGATCTATTTGATCGTCCGCTCGGACCATCCGGTCCGTTCCCCGGCCGGACCCTCTCCGGCGACCCCCATCCCGCCGCTCAACTGCCGGCAGTGCGGAAAAATAGTGAATAAGGACCACGCCTTCTGTCCCTATTGCGGAGCGCGGATGGAGGCGGTCTGTCCCAAGTGCGCCAAGCCTGTCGAGAAAGGCTGGCTGGCCTGCCCGAGCTGCGGCGAGAAGCTTTAATTCTTACGGAATTCCGGGGACGGAAAATAGCGTCCCCTTTGAGTTTTAGAGAGCCCTGAGATTGGCCTCGATCAGTTCGATCTGACCCTTCAGGTCCTTCAGTTTCTGCTTCTCTTTTTCGACGACGTCGGCCGGGGCCCGGCTGACGAAGCTCTCATTGCCGAGCTTGGCCTCCGCTTTCCGGACGTCCTCGCGGAGTTTTTCGCGCTTGGCCTCCATGCGCTCCCGTTCCTTGGCCGGATCGATCACCCCGGCCAGATAGACCTCGATGTCGCCAATGACCTGTCCGACGGCCGCCGCCGGCCGGTCTAGGTCAGGGCCGATTTCGATCGATTCCAACGCGGCGATGTGAGCGACGAACCGGCTCAGGCGGCCTAAAATGGCCGCCGATCTTCCGCTCGTTTTAAACAAAGCCTCGACCTTTTTCCCCGGCGGGATGCCGTGGAGGGCGCGGATCTCGCGGATCCCCCGGATGACGTTCTGGACAACGGCGAACTCCGCTTCGAGCTCTTCGTCCTCCCATTCCAGACGGGGCGAGGGCCAGGCCGCCGAGATCAGGAGTTCCGCCGGCGGCAAGGGATGCTCAATACCGCGCGCCGAGCACTGGGCGTTGAGGCGTGTCCACAAAGCCTCGGTTATGAACGGCACGAAAGGATGGAACAGGCGGAGGACCTGGTCGAGGGCAAAAGCCAGGACCGACCGCACGATCGGCGCCGACGTTTCGTCCTTGAAGCGCGGCTTGATGATCTCCAGGTACCAGTCGCAGAGCTCGCCCCAGAAGAACTCCCGGGCAGCGCCGATGGCCGCGGACGGATTATAAGCCCGCAGTTCATCCGTGACCGTCGCGATGACCCTGGACAACCGCGAGAGAATCCATTTGTCCTCGGCGGCCAGTCTGTCCGGGGCGAGCGAAACGAACCCATGTTCGCCCAGGTTCATCAGAGCGAATCGGGCGGCGTTCCAAAGCTTCGTGCAAAACGCGCGGCCGATATCGAACCGGTCGCTGATGATCTTGGCCATGGGGATGTCGGGCATGGTCCCCAGGACGTCGAATTCCTTGCCGGTCTTGGGACAGATATAGGTGAAGATGCTCTGGCCGTGCTTGGCCGTGGCCAGGTCGACCAGCTCTCCCGTGTAGGGAGAGATCGCCTGCACGGGCAGCCGGATGTCCTGGGTGCCGGTCTGCATGTCGCAGATGACGTAGCGCATGGCGTCGGCGCCGTATTTGTCGATGATGTCTTCGGGGTCGATGCCGTTGCCCTTGCTCTTGCTCATCCGCTCGCCCTTGCCGTCCTGGATGTTGGCGTGGATGAAACAGTCGGTGAAGGGCACGTCGCCGAGCAAGTAGAGTCCCATGAGCTGCATCCGGGCCACCCAAAGAGTGATGATGTCGCGGGCCGTGACCAGGCATGAGCCGGGGTAGTAATAGCTCAAGCAGTCCTCGCCGCCCGCCGCGACGCCGAGCGGCCGCTGGCCGGGATCGACCTCGGCCGAGGCCGGGTCGGGCCAGCCGAGCGTGCTGAACGGCCAGAGCGCGGAGCTGAACCAGGTATCGAGGACGTCGGGGTCCTGATGGAAGCCGGCCTCGTCGAGCCGGCCTGCGTATTTTTTCTCGGCCGCCGAGCCGCGCAGCGAAACGAGGATGTCGAAATCAGCGGCGGGGTCCAGGGTTCGGACCCGGTCCGGTCGGTAAAGCCGGCCTTCGCTGTCGGCGATCCAGACGAACATGTCCGAATCCAGGGTTCTAGGCAAGGTCGCGAGGGCCGCCGCCAGGCCTGCGCCCTTAACGCCGGCCTGCCAGATGGGCAGGCGATGGCCCCACCAGAGCTGGCGGCTGATGCACCAATCCCGCTTTTCGGCCAGCCAGCTCGTGTAGGTCCCGCCGTAGCGGGCGTGATCGGGATGGAAGGTCAGTCCCAGTCCGCTCGGCGACGTCCGAACGCCGTTCGCCGCGTCGATCGCGACCTGGGCCAGCCCGGCCGCGCGGAATTCGTTCTTCGTCCCGGCGCCGCAGGTGATACCGCCCTCGACGTCGCCCATGCGGACGAACCATTGCTTTGAGATATAAGGTTCGATCGGCGTCTTGGACCGGTCGGAATGGCCGATCTCGATCTCCCGGTCTTCGATGTCGGCGAGCAGGCCGCGCGCTTTAAGGTCGGCGAGAACCTTCTTCCGCGCGTCGAAACGATCGAGCCCGGCATACGGCCCGGCGTTGGCGTTGAGCGAGCCGTCGGGATTGAGAATATTGAGGATGCCGAAACTGTCCTTGTGTCGTTCCCAGACGTTGTAGTCGTTCGGGTCGTGGCCGGGCGTGATCTTGACGCACCCGGAGCCGAGGGCCGGGTCGGCCCACGCGTCGAGGATGAGCGGAATCTCGCGCTCGAGAAGCGGCAGAAGGACCCGTCTCCCCCGCTCGGCCATCTCATTAAGCTTCAGGAGATGGGCAAGCTGTGTCGTTTTCCGTTCTTCGACGCGCTCCAGCGCGGCCTCCAGCTCGGCCCGCTCCTTCTTCGAGGCGCTCCCCATGCGCCGCCGCAGATCCCGGGCCTGCTTTTCAAGCTCGCCGGCCGGGTCGGGGTGGCAGGCGACGGCCGTGTCGCCGAGCATGGTTTCGGGACGGGTCGTGGCCACAGTGAGAAAAGCCGGTTCGCCCGGCGCCGGATCGACGATCGGATATTTGATGTGCCAGAAATGCCCTTGGACCTTCTCATAGACAATCTCGTCGTCGGAAACGGCCGTCTGGAGCTGGCAGTCCCAGTTGACCATGCGGTTGCCGCGGAAGATCAGGCCGTCGCGGAACAGCCGGAAGAACGCTTCGCGGACGGCCCGAACGCAGACGGGGTCCATGGTGAAGCGCTGGCGTTGCCAGTCGCAGGAACAGCCCATGCTCTGCTGCTGGCGGATGATGCGCTCCCGGTATTCGTCCTTCCAGGCCTGAATTTTGGCGACCAGGCCTTCGCGGCCGAGGTCATGGCGGGTCTTTCCTTCAAGCTCGAAAAGTCGTTTCTCGACGACCGCCTGGGTCCCGATGCCCGCATGGTCCGTGCCGGGCATCCAGAGAGAGTTTTCGCCCATCATCCGGTGCCAGCGGGTAAGAAGGTCCTGCATGACGTTGTCCATAGCGTGGCCCATATGCAGGGCGCCGGTGACGTTAGGCAGGGGCATCATGATGACGTAGGGGTTCTTGCGGGAGTCGGGGACGGCGGCGAAAGCGTCGGCTTTGAGCCAGCGGGCGTAAATGCCGGCCTCGTATTTCTGGGGCTCGTAGAGCTTGGGGATTTCTTCGGGCATCGCACAATTCCCTTAAAATGTTCCCAATACTTTTACCATATCAGGGGGCGGCTGGCAAACAGGAAGGCGTAGAAGGCGCATAACAGAGCGAAAACCGTCAAGCCATCATAGGCGTAAATTCGCAGACACATACCGAATTCCAAAGAATTCGGTATGTGTCTGCGGTCTGCGACGTCAAAGGTCGGAGTGTCGCCACCCCGTCCGATCATCTTCTTTTGAGAATCGTTTTCGACCCTATTGACATTTGGACTTAAAACTGATATATCCTATGTATATAATAGGAATTAAACGTGCCCCAATCGCGGACGCGGCAACGTCCTTCAGCGAGACGACGACAGCCCCCCGTTCTCACCCCTAATCCCGACTATCGTTGAAACGGACTTGAAAGGAGTCCCTCATGAAAAAAACAGCTCTTTGTGCATTTTTGACCGTTTTGATACTCGCCTCGAGCGCCGGGGCCCAGTCGCTCTCGTTCGGAGTGAAAGCCGGGATGAACCTGGCCAGAGCCTCGGCGGACGCGGCGATGACCACCGCGGCGGGTCGGGGCCTTCTTCTCGGCGGCTATGCGGAACTTTCGCTCATCCCGCCCCTGGTCGTCCAGGTCGGCGTTCAGTATGCCGAGAAGAAAACAAGCGTTTCCGTGATGTCCCCATTGAATACGCCCGCGCCGTCCGTCACACATCAGCTCAACTATCTCGAGATCCCGATCAATCTGAAGCTGGCCGTCGGAAAACCAACCTTCCAGGTCTTCGGCCTCGCCGGGATCAATGTCGGGGTCCTCTTGAAGGCCGTCGATCTGTTGTCGGCCTCGGAAGGGACGGAGTCGAGCGATTATAAAGATTCCCTCAATAAAACGGCCCTGTCCTTTCAATTGGGAGGCGGGATCGGGATCCAGATCGTCAAGCACGTCGAGTTCATCGCCGAAGCCCGTTACAGTATGGGCCTGAAAGATGTCAATAAAAGCGATCAAGCTCTGCTGAGTACCGGCGCTTGGAAGGCCCGGGATCTCACGATCACGGGCGGACTGAATTTTCGATTTTAATTGACCCCGGCGAATCCGATGTTCTCCGGCCTATAAAACGGAACGCGGGACGGACACGCCCCCCGGCCGCCGTTGATATATTCGCAGTGCCTCATCGCGGCGTCGCGGAATTCCGTTGACACGTTCCCGAAATCCACGATATCGAATCTATAGAGGGTGGGAAGATTGTCGATATCCTCCCTTATTTCGACCATGATATTACCGGGGATCTCCTTGGGACCTTCGATCCCGATGTCGATGTCAGACCGCTCGCCCCGTCACTTCTTCTGGTCTTGCCCCAGGCGCTTCAGGTCTTCCGTCCAGTTCAACACCACGACGATTTTCGTCGAGCCGTTGTCCTGGTCGCTGTCCTTGACCATCAGAAAACGCTGGCCGTCGGCGGTCACGTCGTAATTCGCCGAGCTGACGCCCGGGGGGCCGCACGAGGAACTCAGGCCGTGCGAGTAGTGGCCTTCCCACAGCAGGCTGGGCTTGCCGGCTTCGAACCCTCCCGCGATCTTGATCGGCACCACCATCATCTTGTCGCCGTTGCGATAGACGATCTCGCGATCGTTGCGGCAGAAGAGCGGGTCCGTGCCGCCCTCCGACGACAGCTTGACCTTCCATCCGGGTCCGGGCCACGCTTGAACGTAGACTTCGGGCCGGCCCTCCTCGTTAGAGCAATAGGCCACCAATTTCCCGTCGGCCGAGAACTTCGGCGAGGCCTCGTCGAACTTCTTGTTCGCGAACGGGCGGGGCGTGCGATCGCCGCCCTGCAGGGGCAGGATCCAGATGTCGGATCCCGTGCCCATCGGCTCCATCCCGCCGCCCATGTCCATCGCCTCCATCCCCGGGCCGGCGCTCATGTCCCCCATCTGGTTATAAGCCAGCCACCGCCCGTCGTTCGATACGGAAACGGCGCTCTGCCGCGCCCCGACCGTCGTGAGGCGTTCCTCCGGGCGGCTTTGGTCCGAAGGCATCGACCACATGGTCATCGTTCCGGCCTTCCAGGAGCGGAAACAGATATTCCTGCCGTCCGGCATCCAGACCGGCGCGTGGCTCAATCCGTCGGTGGTCAATTTGGTCAGCACGGCCCGAGCGAAATCCCACGTGTACAGGTTGTGGGTGGCGCCTTCGATTTCGACGACGAGCGTTTTGCCGTCCGGGGAGACGCGCGGGAACAGATAGGAGCGGGGCGGAAGCGGCAGCGCGTCCGCCTTTCCCTGGCGATCGACCCAGACCAGAGTGCGCGTCCCTCCTTCGGCGAACCCCGGGACGTAGGCGAGGGCGCCCGTGCTCGAGACGTCGAAGTATGCCGCGCCTGTGTTCGTGCTCATCTGCACGCCCTCGACGACCTTAACCGGGGGGCCGGTCGGTTCGAGCTTTCCCAGGTCAAAGGGCAGGGCATAGAGATTCCCGGCCTTAGCGTAGACGATGTGACCCGACGGGGAAAAGCGCGGGCCGAAGCCCCCTTGAACGAGGATCTTCCGCTGTTTGGCGCCGAGGATGTGGAGCTCGATGCGGGCGTCGTTGTAGGATTCCATGCCGGCATCCACGACCGTGAAGACGATCGCCTTCCCCCCGGGCAGGATCTGCGCGTGCCGGTGGGTGAACTCGTTCTTTTTCGGGTCCAGCGCCGTCACGGCCTCCTTCGGGCCGCCGTTCTCGGGGACGCGCTGGATGGCGCCCGGATAACGTTCGGTGAAATAGATATAGCCGTCCTTGCCCCAATCGCCGCGGCCGAACATGTCCGTCCCCGTGAGCGGCACGGGGGCGCCGCCGTCGATGGCGATCTTCTTCAGCGCCTGGTCCATCGTGTCGACCATGGCGACCCAGCGGCCGTCAGGAGAATAGACCGGCGCGCCCAGGGACTTCACTCCCCCCAGGGGCTTCTGATCCAACTCCCGGATCGGCCGCTGAAAGGCCGTCGTGATCCCGTCCACTTCGTAATTGAAGGCCACGGACTCGCCGTCGGGCGAGAAGATGAGGCTGGGATTCCACCCGGGGGTCATCCGGTGGCCGGCCGGCAAAGGATGGGTGAAACGGACGATCTCCGGAGGGGAGACGCGGCGCGAGCGAAGCCATGATCCGATCCCGACCGCCGACCCAAAGAGGACAAGGCCGCCCAGGGCGGCCGCGATCGTCCTCCGGGTCCGCGTTTTCGGCGCGAGGGCCGCGATGGTCGTCGTCGCCCGCCCGGCGAGCGTGTCTTCCAGCTCGAGCCGGGCGTCTCCGATATCGCGCAGCCGGAACCGCCGGTCTTTCTCCAGGCACCGCCGCAGCAGGCGCTTCACGTTCTCCGGCACGGTCGCCGGCAGCGCGCCCCAGTCCGGATCCTTGTCCAGGACCGCGGCCAGCATCTCGGTCATGGTTTCGCCGGTGAACGTCCGCTTCCTCGTCAATATCTCGTACAACACGCATCCGAAGGCCCAGATGTCCGTCCGCCTGTCCACGGGCTTGCCGCAAGCCTGCTCGGGCGACATGTACGCCGGCGTGCCCATCACGAGTCCGGGTTGGGTCATCTCGAAGGCGAATGTGGCCGTCCCGCCCTGGCTGTCGGCCGGCGAGGCCGCCTCCGCCGCCTTGGCCAGCCCGAAGTCCAGGACCTTGACGACCCCCGCAGGCGTGATCTTGACGTTGGCCGGCTTCAGGTCGCGGTGAATGATCCCTTTCTCATGGGCCGCCTCGAGCCCCTCGGAGATCTGCCGGCAGATCTCGAGGGCTTCCTTGAGCGGAACCGGACCGCGGGCGATCCGCTCGTCCAGCGTGTCTCCCGGCACATATTCCAGGACCAGGAGCTTCGTGCCGTCCGATTCCTCGAGTCCGTAGATGGCGGCGATGTTGGCGTGGTTCAACGCCGCCAGCACGCGCGCTTCACGCTCGAAGCGGGCCATGCGCTCGGCGTCCCGCGCGACGGAGGCGTGGAGGACCTTGATGGCGACCGTGCGCCCGAGGCGCGTATCGGTGCCCTCGTACACGACTCCCATTCCGCCCTCTCCAAGCTTGGAGTCCAGGCGATACTGGCCGAATGTTCGTCCGAGCATGGACATCCTCCTTCCTCGCCCCGCTACTTGGCCGCGGGGCTGAGGCGCTTGAGCTCCTCGAACCAGTTCCGGACGAGGGTCAATTCCGTGACAGGCGGGAGGTTATAGTCCTTCTTCTCCCGAATGAGAAAGCGCCGGCCGTCCGGAGTGATGTCGTAGTTCCGGATCTGTTGCGACCCCATCACGGCATACTCGAACTGGAGCTTCGGGGTCCCGGCGGACAGATTCTGGCCGGGGACGATCGGCGTCGTCATCAGCTTCGTGAAATCCTTATTCCAAAAGAAGATCTCCCGCCCGTCCGGCGACCAGAGCGGGGCCGTGCCGCCTTCTGTTGTGATCGGCAGCGTCCGCTTGCCGTCGGGGACCGAACGGACGTAGATCTCGAATCGTCCCGATTCGTTCGATGCGTACGCCAGCCAACGGCCGTCGGGGGAGAAATCGGGAAACGCCTCGTTCGACTTGGTGACGACGAACGGGAGGACCTGCCGATCCGCCAGCCGGAGCAAGCGGATGTCCACGTTCATATCGGGGCCGTTGTCCAGAAGGGCGAGGTACTTGCCGTCCGGCGACCAAGAGCAGGCCCGCAGCTCGTTCTCGGACTTGGCCAGAAGCTCCATCGTACGACCGCCGTCCTCCTCGGTCCACCAGATCTCCATCGGCCCCGTCTTTGTCCAGGAGAAGGTCATCCGTTTCCCGTCGGCCGTCCAGATGGGCGACCACGCTTGCCCCTCTACGGCCACCCGGATGGTCGTATTCTTTTGGATGTCGTAGATCCCGATGCCGCGGTTCGGCGGATAAGAGGCATACGCCAGCAGCCGGCCGGAAGGATGAGCGAACCGGAACACCATGGCCGCTCGCGTGCCGAACGCCGCCCATTTCTCGGCCCGGCCGCCACGGTCGATCCAGTACAGATCGCCGAGTTGCTCCGGGATGATCCCGCCGGAGAGAAACACCAGTGTTCCGGACTCGGAGATCGTGTATTGCCCGGCCCCGGAATTGACGTCAGGCTGAGGGGCGTTGAGCGCTTGCTGGACTCCCGCTCGTACCGTGACGGCCGGTCCGGTCGCTTCGCGGCGATCCAGGTTGAAGGGAGCGGCCATGAGCGCGCCTTTGCGGACAAAGACCAGATGTCCCGTCGAAGCGTACCGCGCGTCCGCCGCGTCTTCCATCACGATCTTGCGTTGGCCGGTTTCGAGCGACAACCACTCGGTCCGCGTCACGAAGCCGAACGGATCCGGCATCGAAGTGAACAGGAGGGATTTCCCGCCCGGAAGAAGGTGGGGAAGACGGTGCGTCGCGTCCTTGCCGGAGGAGACCTGCGTCAGAGACTCCGGCGCGCCTCCGGCGGCGGATACGGACCCGAGGCCGGCGGATCGCGTCCCGTAAATGATCCGGCCGTCGGATGTCCAACAGATCCCGTGCGGACGAGCCTTGAGATCGCAGATGGGGATGGGGGCCCCACCGGAGGTTGCCACTTTATTCAATTTTCTTTTGGCCCAGTATGCGATCCATTGGCCGTCGGGGGAGAAGCACGGCATGCAGGCCGCTTCGGTTCCCACGATGGCAAGGGCTTCCCCGCCGGCCAGCGGACGCCGGAAGAGCATCGCCTTGGCCATGGTCCCGTCCGAAGAGGCGCTGAAGACGAGGACGCTGCCGTCGGGAGAGAAGGCGATCTCCGTCCGGTCCGGCCCGGGCATCATCCGATTCAGCTGCCAGCCGGCCGGGAGACGGATCACTTCAGGAGCAGCCGCCGCGGGCTTCGTCTGATCCGGGCCTGCCGGAACGCCGCTCAGCGCCGTCGCATTCGCTGCGAATGTCATCCAAAGAACCAGAACCGCCAGAAACGCCATGAGAATTTTCTTCCTGTTCATGTGTCCTCCCAGCCGCGTACTTATACAAACTATATAGGTTCTATAAAGATTGTCAAGTATGTGACCGGGACGCCGGTCCTTCAGGAAGGCATGGATTACTTGGAGGACGAGCCGGACGGCCAATCGGCCATCGAAATCCTCAGGCTTTCAACTCCCGCAAATCGATCCGGGCGAGGTCATCGGTACCCAAGCCTTTCGCGGCGCAGGCGGCGACATGGGTTGAAATATCCCGGATAGGCTCCAGATTGTGCGCTTTTCGTTTGGCCTCCAGGATGTCCAGCCCGATCTTGTCCATGGCCACGGGATCGCGGCTGAAGAAGATCCGGTTGTCATAGGTGATCTGGGCGCCGGCGACGCTCACGACCGAGATCTTGGCCGCTTCGCCGATATGAAGGACCATCTTGTCCTTGAGGCACGGTTTGGCCAGGATCTCGGGAATGGCTTTCGCGCAGTAATCGATATGAAAACGAACCTTGTTTGTCGTCACGCCCAAGGCGATGTTCTTCGTCGCCCAGGTCACGCCGCTGTCCTCGTTGTGCTTGAGGACGGCGATATTGACGAGTTTGGTAATGTCCTTCGTCACGATGTTGGAGAAGAACGATTTGTCCTCATCCTCGATGGTCACGTCATCGAACATGCCGGCGACCTCTTCGGCGATCTTTTTGATGCCCTCCCGGTCGCTGTAATCCGTATAAAGCCGCCTCATTTCGGCGCCATACTTCTTGGCTTTTTCGTTCCCCTGCTGGATGAGCATCCACAGCCAGGCGACGGAATTGAAAATCTCCCGGTGCGATCCTTCCTTGGTAAAGTCCCGCTGGATCAGCTCTCGATATTTTTTCAACGTTCCGTCATCGAAGGCCACATAGACGTCTCTATCGTAGCCCTCGACCCAGGGCAGGATCGCTTCCGACACCGTTGATGAGCCGAAAGCGCGGACTCCCGTCGCTCCTTTATTGATCTGCAGTCCCGTCCGGCCGACTTCCCGGTCCGTCCGGTCCCAGACGATGATGTTGTTGTCTTTGACACCCGTGCTCTTGAGCCCGGCGATCGTCTCGTTGATCGACGCCAGCGAGGATGATATTTTCGGCGCGCCGATGCAGTTGATTTTGATGCCGACCACGTCCTCGGGCGAGACGAGGGACGACCAGGCGTTCTGAAACGTCGTCTGGCCCGTCATCTCCGTTAACCCCGCCGCGAAGGCCCGGTGGACGGCCTCGGGATTGTAAGCCCCGTCCTTTAAAATATCGGTCGCCGCGACGGAAACGACCTTGCTTTTCAAGGGACCCGCGCCCCGGCCCCCGGCCGTAAACGCGCCGTCTCCCAGCACGATTCCCCCCGCGGCCATGAGCGCCGTGTCTTTCAGAAATTCTCTTCTCGTCGGCATAGTCAATCTTCCTTTCCGTAATGCCGGACCGGCGGGGATCAGCCCAGCCAGGAGTCGCTCGTTTTTTTGAGCCAGGGGACAAGATCTTCATCGATCAATCCCTTGACGAAGAAGGGATTATCCGGAGCGAAATCCTTCATTTGATAAGGGTCTTTGAGATCGTCGAAGAGCGTGACCTGATCCGGCTTCCCGGCGTCCCTCTCCGGTTTTTTTTATTTCAGCACGAAGGAAGACGTCCGGCCCGCTTCCGCGTCGATGGGCTTTTCGGTGGCGGGATTGCGGCCGGCTTTCCATTCCCAGGAGAATTCCTTGCCGCCCGCCTGGAACTTGATCGTCCCGATGATGGTCTGCCCGGCGGCCTTGCCTTCGAAGACCATGGGAATGAGCTTCGCTTCGAACGGCCGTTCGATGACGAAGCGGACCTTATCGCCTTTGAGCGTGAGATCCTTGATCTCGGTCGCCGCGTTGTCCACCTTGAGGGTCCCCGCCGGGACTTGGAAGGCCTGGGTGACGTTCATCTCGCATTTGTTCGCGGGCCTGCCCATGGTCCAGGACCAGGCGCCGCTGATGTTGGCCGGGATGACCCACAAATAGACCTCATGGGAAATGTCGTCGACCATGACCTCCGACGACTCGTCGGCCTTCCATTCGCCCATTCCGAAATTGTGCGAAACGAGCCGCGTTCCCGGCCGAAGCTCGCGGAGCAGTTTCGGCCGCAGTTTGAGGTTGACGCTGGTGAGGAGATAAATGGTCATGGCCGTCGCTTCGTGAAAATCGGCCGTGAACAGGTCCTGCTCGAAGAATTGAACCCGGTTGGTCACGCCGGCCTTGGCCGCGTTTTCCTTGCACTCCTGGATGCGCTCGGGATCGATGTCGAACCCGACGCCCCGGGCGCCGTATTTCTGCGCGGCGCCGATGACGAGGCGTCCGTCCCCGCAGCCGAGATCGTAGACGATGTCCGCCTTGTCGATCTTGGCGATCCTCAACATCTCGTCGACGACGGGAAACTTGGTGGGAACATAGGGAACGTCCAATTGCTTTTGCTGAGCGGCCTCATAAGCGGGCCCGAACATCAGAGCCAGAAGAACAAACGCCGGAAGGAGTCTTTTGATCATACCTTTGCCCTCTCTTTCATGGATCCAACGGTATTCATTCTTATGTTCAACGGGGGCCGATGTCAAGTCCCTGAACGGGAGCGACCCCGACACCTGAAATTTCCGATAAAGCCTGTCATCGCGAGGAGCGTAGCGACGTGGCGATCTCCAAGAAAGCTTCTTATCATGGAGATTGCCACGCTCCCTTCGGTCGCTCGCAACGACAAGAAAATCATCGACTTCCCATTTCTATCGGCAATTTCGGGCCGACAGACAATCCTTTAACGCGCACGGGGAATCCGTTAAAATAGCCGGAGCGCCCATGACCGCCGACATCCCGCTCCTGCCCGTCCTCACGATCGTCTTCCTTGCGGCGCTCGTCCGCTCGACGTTCGGGTTCGGCGACGCGCTCGTCGGAATGCCCCTCTTGGCCCTCGTCACATCGCTCCGGAACGCGACACCGCTGATGGCCTTTGTCGGACCGACGCTCGCCGTCCTTCTCCTGATCAAGGAGTGGCGCCGGATCGATCTCCCAAGCGCCTGGAGGCTCATCCTGTCCACCGTAGCCGGCATTCCCTTCGGCCTCTTCCTTCTCAAGCGCGTCGACGAGCGGGTCGTGAATCTCGTTCTGGCGGCGGTCATCATCCTTTTTTCCGTTTACAGCCTGGTCAAGCCGGGCCGCCTCCGATTGAAAAGTGAACGGCCGGCCGTGGCGTTCGGGTTCGTGGCGGGGATATTGGGCGCCGCCTATAACACCAACGGCCCGCCGGTGATCTTTTACGGCGCGTTGAGAGGATGGACGCCCGAGTCGTTCCGGGCGACCCTCCAGGGCTATTTCCTGCCGACCGGAGGAGCCATCTTGATCGGCCAAGGACTGGCAGGCTTGTGGACGAAGCCCGTCGTCACGACCTATCTATATGCTCTGCCGTTCATTCTCGTGGCCGTTCTCGGCGGAACGAAATTGAGCCGGAAGATCCCGGCGGGGAAGTTTAATCGTTACGTCTATGGATTGATGCTCGTCCTCGGCATCGTCCTATTAATCAAGGCGATCGGCTGATTGGTGACGGCCTCTATACTGTCGGTGTTCTCGCCGCGATCGGTCCTAATCCCCGCGGGCCATCAGCACGGAGCGGCTCCTCGGGATCGCCGGTCTCGCGTTTTCCTTGAAACCGGCGGCTTCGGCCAGCCTCACGGTCCCGGCGAAATCTTCTTCGGATACGCGAGGATGGGGTTCTGAAATGAACAGCTTCCCTCCGGCCTTGAGAGCCTCATACACTTCGCGGAAGAATTCTTCGACGCGCGGGAGTTCATGAACGATGGCGAAAGCGAACACGAGATCCGCCCTCCCTTTGATGTCTGTCAGCCCCATGCTTTCGGGCTTGACCAGCCGGACATCGATCCGGCCCAAAAGCCCTTTCCGCCGAGCGCGCCGCTTCAGGGCGCTGAGCATCTTAGGTTGGATATCGAGGGCGACCACCCGGCCGCGCGGCCCGACGAGCCGCGCCAACTCGAGGGTGAAGAAACCCATGCCCGGCCCAGGTTCGATGACCATCGCCCCTTCGGAAACCCACGGCTTTAAGATCGTCCGGGGATTCTGAAGGAAACGCCTCAAGGGCGTCGCTAGAAAGTATCCAAGCCACCAAGGGCAGACCCTATGCGAATGCTTGCTTTCAGACATCGATTATCTCCAGCTAGTGTTGCGTCTCAATAACGGCTTTACAATAATCCTAAAACTGTCATTCCCGCGAATGCGGGAATCCAGATTAAAAAGACTGGATTCCGGATCAAGTCCGGAATGGGCCTGCGTCATAAAAGTGGGGTAAATCATGCGACTCGGGATTCCCAGTAGTCTTCAAGCCTGTTGGATTTCATCATGCAGCGTAGGGCAATGATGGCGTTTGCGCCCCGGAGGGTCCATTCCATCCCAGATTGCTTAAG
>JAUYDS010000195.1 GCA_030691735.1 Candidatus Aminicenantota bacterium | reverse complement strand
CACCAATCTCTTCCTCCGGAACGGGTTCTCGGGCGTAACGCTCGACGATATCGCCTCAGCCATCGAGTTCAGCAAGGGCACGATTTACAACCATTTCAGCAGTAAGGAAGAGATCTTCGCCTCGATCCTGCTCGAGCACTTGAACATTCTCCTCGCTTCCCTCAAAGACGCCGCCGCTGCGGGCCGAGACACGTCCGAGCGCCTGCAGAACGCCACCAAAGCCTACGTCCGTTTCTACCGGGAGCGTCAGGAATATTTCCGGCTCCTATTCTTCATCGATCATGTCAGCGACCGGGAGCGGATCCCGGTCGCCCTTCTCAAGGACATCCGGCTCCTGAAGATCGCCTGTTTGAGCGAGCTTCAGAACATCATCAAGGCGGGGCTGATGACCGGCGAGATCGGGAGAGGGCGCTCATCCGCCCAGGTCAGCCTGATCCTGTGGGGCATGCTCAACGGGATCATCCAGCTCGCCGAATCCCGCCAGATCAAAGAAAAGAGTCTTGATCGGCTGATCGGAGTCGGCTTCGAGATCGTCCTGGACGGGCTTAAAAACCCGGCCGCATGAATTCAAAGGAGGCCAAAACATGGACATGTTCGAAAAATGCTACCAGTTCTCGCGGGCGAATGAGGTCATCGCCGCCGGCCTGCTCCCCTATTTCCGGACCATCGAGGAGAACCACGGCCCCGTGGTCAAAATGGAAGGGAAGGATGTCGTCATGGCCGGCAGCAACGATTACCTGGGCTTAACTCAACATCCCGAAGTGATCGAGGCCGCCATCCAAGCGATCAGGGCCTTCGGATCGAGCTGTTCCGGGTCGAGGTTTTTAAACGGCACATCGATCCTGCACACCCAGCTGGAAGAGGAGCTGGCCGATTTCCTCGGCGTCGAAGCCTGTCTCGCCTTCACCACCGGGTTCCTGACGAACCAGGGCGTCATCGCCACGCTCGTCGAACGCGGCGAACACCTCCTCTCCGACGCCGAGAACCATGCCAGCATCGTCGCCGGCGGTTGGATTGTCCGGGCCCGGGGCGGCAATGTCCACCGCTACGCGACGAACAACATGTCCGCCCTGGAAAACACGCTGAAAAAGATCCCCAAAGACGCGCCGAAGCTCATCGTCACGGACGGCGTTTTCAGCATGTCCGGCCGGATCGTCGATCTCCCCGCGCTCGTTCGCCTGGCCAAGGCCTATGGGGCCCGGGTCATGATCGACGAAGCCCACGCCGCGGGAGTCCTCGGCGAAGGCGGCCGCGGCACCCCCAGCCACTTCGGCCTGAAGAACACCGACGTGGACCTGACCATGGGGACCTTCAGCAAGTCCTTCGCCTCCCTGGGCGGGTTCATCGCCGGGGAGCGGCGCGTCGTCGATTACATCAAATTCAATTCCCAGGCGTTCCGCTTCAGCGCCAGCATGGCCCCCGGCAGCGTAGGCGCCGCGCGGGCCTCCCTGCGGATCATCCGCCGGGAGCCGGAGCGGATCGAACGGCTCCGCAAGATCTCCCTCGAAATGCGCCAGGGCTTAAAGAGCCAGGGGTTCAAGCTCATCGAGAGCATCACCCCCATCCTGCCGGTTATCATCGGCGACGACATGCTGACGTTCCGCTTCTGGAAGCGGCTCATGGACGAAGGCGTTTTCGCCAACGCGGTCATCGCGCCGGGCGTTCCTTCCGGCATGCAGCTCATCCGGCTCAGCCTCATCGCGACATATAAACAGGAACATCTGGATAAGATCCTGGAGGCTTTCCGGAAGGTCGGGAAAGAGTTCGGCCTGATCGGATAAAGCGTGTTTGGGAGAAAGACTCCTTTATTGAATTAAATCCTCAGCTGCGCTTCATCCAAACGGCCATCTCACCCGGACCGCGGTGGGACCAGGCATAGTACGGGATGGCCAGAAAATCCTGTTCTTTCCGGGAGGCGACGGAGCCGTCGGCGCTCTTCGTTACGGCCAGGGCTTTTCCCTTGACGACTACGACCCCCTTCCATAGATCCGGTCGCCATTCGGGGATAAGGGCCGTCTCGTCACTCAGCTCGAGGTTCAGGACGCGGCCGCCGTTGTCCGGTCCTTCGGCGCAGTAGACCAATGGTCCCCGCTCGATAGCCACCTTTCCCGCCGTGTCCTTGACCGCCTCGTCGGCGACGACGCGACGCGGGTCCATGGGGAAGACGATCTCGATCGCGTCGCCCTTTTTCCAGGTCCGCCGGATGCGGGCGAATCCTTTGTCCCGGTTCATGTCGAGGCGCTGTCCGTTCACTCTCAGCTCGATCTTCTGATCGCCGCTCTGCGCCTGGCGATAGAGGTCGCCCGGCACGGGCTTATTTTGGGCCCAGCCGGGCATGCGGACGAACACGGCGAATTCGCTCTCGCGCGCCGGTTCGATCGAAATCTTCACCGCGCCGTCCCAGGGATAGCGCGTTTCCTGCTTGACGCCGACGGCGTTCCCTTCAAGGTCGATCCTCGCCGAGCTCCCGACAAACAGATTGACATAGAGCGTATCCTTCTTGACGGCGTAAACGTAGCCGGGAAAGGACGGCAGGAAGCGGCTGATGTTGCCGGGGCAGCAGGCCGTGCCGAAATAGGGAGCGCGGCCGAGCTGGCCCTGGTTGAACCTGTACTTTCCATCGGATTCGAGCGGATTCGCGTAGAAGAAGGCATTCCCGTCGAGCGACACGCCGGAGATCACGCCGTTGTAAATGACGCGCTCCATGACGTCGAGATATTTCGCGTCCCCCGTCAAGAGGAACATGCGGTGGTTCCAGAAAGCGTTGCCGATCGAGGCGCACGTCTCGGCGTAGGCCGTCAGGTTCGGCAGCTCGTAATCGGCGCCGAAGCGCTCCCGGTCGTGGCGGGCGCCGATACCGCCCGTCAGATACATTTTCTTGCCGACGACGTTTTCCCAGAGCCGCTCGATGGTTTCGAGATATTTGACATCGCCGGTCAGGGCGGCGACATCGGCCATGCCGGTGAACATATAGGCCGCCCGCACGGCATGCCCGACCGCCTCGGCCTGCTCGAAGACCGGCTTGTGGGCCTGGATCTGCTCGGCGTCGTTGTAAATGGCGAAACGGTTTCCGGGAGGATATTGAGTGAGCTTGACGTCGTGGCCGCGCTGGTCGAGGAAATATTTGGCCAGGTCGAGATATTTTTCATTCCCCGTCACTCGGTAGAGCTTGACCAGGGCCAGCTCGATCTCCTGGTGGCCGGGAAAGCCGTGGCGTTTGTCCTGGCCGTAGACGCGCGCCACGAGATCGGCGTTCTTGATTGCGACATCGAGCAGCGTCCTCTTCCCCGTCGCCTGGAAATGGGCCACGGCGGCTTCGTAGAGGTGGCCCGCGTTGTAAAGTTCGTGACTGACGTTTTCCTCCACCCAGCGCTCGGGGCCGATCCCCGGCTGGGGATGGGCGGGGTCGGCCGTCCGGGCAGTGAACAGATAGCCGTCCGGCTCCTGGGCCGCCGCGATCTTGACGATCAGTCCGTCCAGATATTTGTCGAGCTCGGGGTCCGGATGCACCTGGAGCGAATAGGCCGCTCCCTCGATCACCTTGTAAACGTCCGTGTCGTTGTAGCGCTCGCCTTTGTACTTGCCCTGCATCAAGCCGCCGGCGATGGCGAAGTTGTCGACACGGCCGGTCTCCTCATTCTTCTTCATGATGAAGGGGATCGTCACCGTCCGGTTGGTCTCGATCCGCGGCAGCCAGAACGCGTCCGAGACCGTGACCTGGGTGAACGGTACAGGTTGGATAGGGTAATCCTTTTTGGGCGTGTCCGCGGCGGCCGCTCCCAAGTTGGCCGCCATGAAAAAAAGAAGCGGGGCGGCGGTGATGTTTTTCATGCTCATTTAATAACGCTCGGGAACGGCCCGAGGGCCC